>JAIWNK010000132.1 GCA_020216845.1 Anaerolinea sp.
GCGCGCCAACACTTGCCCGGCCTGCACATCCTGCCCCTCGACGACCAACAGCTCGGCCAATGGCCCGCCGCTGAAAAAGCTCAGGCTGACATAACGCGCCGGCACAAGGTGTCCTTCGGCCACCAAAGCCTTAGAAGCGGTCACCGTCGGCAGTGCGGTTGGCTGTGCCGTTGCGCCCAAGACAGAACAACCACTCAGCAATATCAGCGACATCAGCAAGCCCATGCAAAGCCATCGTTTCATCACACACCTCCACCATCACTCATAGGATAATACCTCACGGATTGTTAACCGCACAGCGCTGCGCGCCGGCAACAAACTGGCAATCATCGCCAGGAGAATCACCAGGCCAAGCCAAATCAAAAAGCCATCTGCGACGTAGGAAATCGCCATCGGAGCATCGAAGATGGCGCGGCTGATGGTATCCGTCAAAACCCGGCTAATCGGAAAAGCCAACAGTGCGCCAATCAGCCAGCTGCTAAGCCCCAACAACAGTCCTTCGACCAGCACCATGCGAAAAATCGCCCGGTCCGAGGCGCCAATGGCGCGCAAAATGCCCATCTCGCGGGTGCGCTCCATCACGTTCAAACTCATCGTGCCAGTCAGACCAATGCTGCCAACCAGGGCGGTGAGCAACGCCATGATTTGCAAAAAGACCGTCAGGGCATTCAAACCATCGGAGGTGTTTTCAAGCAGGGCTTTGCCTGCGCGGGCCTCACTGAGGCGCAGCCCGGCAGCGCGCAGGTGCTGTTCCAGCAGAGCAGAAAAGGCGCGTTGTTCAGCCAGGGTCAGGTTCGGGTCGGTTGAGAGGACACGAAACGATGAGGCACTGCCCCAACTATGGATGCGGTGCGCCAGGGAGTCGTAATCGGTATAGGCCAGGTAGCCACCGCTCTTGCCGGCCATCTGAAAATAACCAACCACCACCCAATCCGACTCCTCGCCATACAATTTGAGCCGGATCGTATCGCCGATGTGCAAATCGGGGAAGCGCGAGCGGAAATTCTCATTCAGCGCAATTGCGTTCACATCGCCGGGGGCAATCCAACGCCCCTCAATCAGCACCGGCTCAATCAAGCGGCTGCCGGATGGTGGTGCAATCAGGTGCACATTCTCGCCCGTGCTGCCATCCGGGAAGACGATTTCGCACAAGGCCAGCGCCCAACCCTCGACATAGCCCACCCCCGGCACATCTTGCAACACGCTGCGCACCTGATCCATGCGATAGGGCCGGTCAAAATCCAGGTTCACATCGGCCATGAAATATTTTCCCAACCGTTCGATGTGCGCATCAATGGAGGCGCGCACATTGAACGTTGCGATGAACATCGCCCCGCCCAGAGAAAGGGTCAGCAAGGTAAGCAAGACGCGCATCCGTTGGCGGAAGGTGTTGCGCAGCGAAAGCAGCAACGGGCGCGGAATGGCAGCAAACAGCCGCCCGCGCGACCAGAGATGGGTTGGTGCCTCAGCGTTGGTTTGCATGCCACTCAACGCCTGCTGCACCGAAACCCCCGTGCCGCGCAGGATGGGCCACAGCCCAGCAAGCTGCGGTGCCAGCAAGGCGATCAGCGTTTGCAGCACAATCGTACGCGGCACCAGGCGATAGCCAAGCAAATCGTAATTGATTTGATTGGAGAGGTATTCCATCATCGCAAAAGCAGCTCGGTTGGAAAGCGGCAAGGCCAATGCCAGTGCCAGCAAGCCATATACCAGGATCAGCGCCATGTAAATGCTCACAATCTGCATCCGTTGTGCGCCAACCGTCTTCATCGCCCCAATTTGCTGAATTTGTTGTGTGAGCAGGGCCGAGAGCGTGTTGGTGATGAGAAAGCCGCTCAAAAAGACGACCAAAGCCCCAAGCACAAACAGCACGCCGCCCATCGCATCGGCGTAGACGGCGTTGGGATGATCATCGGAGCGCGTTAGTGCAGAAGTGTAGACGATATAACCGGCATCTTCCACCTGTTGCTTAACGGTCTGTGCGATGGGTTCAATTGTCGTCAGGTCAAGGCCGCCATCTTCAACGGTAACCAGCAAGGTATTGTTGGTCTCCGGCAAGCCAAGCCAAAGCGAGGTTTGCTCGGCCACATAGCCCTGAATGGGAGCAACAAAGAACCCGCCCCCTAACCCAGCTGCGCCAATCGTCTGATCTTTGACCACAGCCGCAACGGTCAGGTGACGCTGCTGCCCGGAGGGCAATTCCAGCACCACCTCACCGCCCACGTCCACGCCCAATTCATCCAACTTATACTGGTCAATTGCAATCTGATGGCGCGGCGGCGGCCAGGTGCCGCGCAACGGACGCGGCAGGTTGAGCTGCTGCGGCTCTGGCAAGGCCTTGATGTTAATCGGCACCCATTGTCCGCGCACATCCAAAACGCGCAAGGAAAATTCACGCAACCCCTCGGCTTGCGCCACCCCGTCCAGGTGAGCAATCCGTTTGGGCAATTCATCATCAAAGGCACTGACCTTGAGGGTGATGTTGGCCGGGTTGGTCAGACGATAGCCGGCACGCATATCGGCTGAAGAAACCCAATAGGTGGTACTGATCAGGCCAATGGCAAACAGGCCAACAGCAATGGAAAGCACTACCAGCAACGAGCGCACCGGATAGGCCAGCAAATCTGCCAGAGCTTTGCGCCAACGCGGACGGATTACCATGGCCACCTCTTCCTTGCGGGCTCAGTGCTCATCAAGCGAGCGGCCAGCTCCGGCGTGCCTGCTAGCAATGCCGATAATTCGCCCTGCGGCAGACACCAGGCGCGCAGCTCAGCGCCGGCCCGCACATGCAGCGACGGTGACAACACAGCCCATTGCCCAGCGGTCAGGCTGCGCGTCAGCGTCCCGCGTCGATCCAACACTTCCAGCGCCCCAGCTTGCACAAGCCACAGGCCGGGCTCCACTGCCCCGCCAGACCAGGGCCGCAGGGCGTGCGTCAGGCGCAGCAGCTCCGGGTGGGCAACATCCGGCAATGCGCGCGCCAGCCATTCGTTGATCAGCTCGCCATCGCACAGCACCAGGGTGCGCGGGGCACGCTGCGCCATGGCGGCATCGTGCGTTACCATCAAAACCGTCTTGCCTTCCTGCACCAGCTCCAGGAACAGCGCAAAGACGGCCTCCGCGGCGCGTGAATCCAGGTTGCCGGTTGGTTCATCGGCAACAATCAGGGGCGGGTCATTGGCCAGGGCGCGCGCCACCGCCGCACTTTGTTGCTGCCCGCCCGAAAGCTGTGTCGGCAATTGGTCGGCCAATGCCTCCAGCCCCACCCGTTCAAGCAACTTGCGGGCGCGCGCTTCGCGCTGTGCAGGGGCAATGCACCCGGCAAAATCCATCGGCAACAACAAATTTTCCAACAACGTCAGCGTCGGCAAAAGCTGAAAGAACTGAAACACAATCCCCAGCGATCGCCCACGCCACACCGAGAACTGACCCTCGCTCAGGCGATTGAGCGATACCCCATCCACACACACCTCCCCGCGCGTGGGGCGGTCAATGCCCGTGATCATGTTCAGCAACGTAGATTTGCCACTGCCCGAACGGCCAATGATGGTAACGAACTCACCTGCCGCAATTTGCACCGAAACATCTTTGAGCACCCAGGTTGGTCCGGCAGCGGTCTGAAAAGCCTTGCTGACGTTTGTCAGCCTAATCAGCGCATGGTCTTCCTTCATTGTTTTTCCACCAATTGGCCATCAACAATCGTCAACACCTGCCCACAGCGCGGCGCCAGGCTGCGATCGTGCGTCACCATCACAATCGTTTTGCCCTGTTGCACCAGGCGTTCAAAGGCCTGAATGACCGTTTCCGCAGTGACCGAGTCAAGCCGTCCGGTTGGCTCATCCGCCAAAATGAGCGGCGGGTCATTGGCCAGGGCGCGCGCGATTGCGGCGCGTTGCTGCTGCCCGCCCGAGATGGCCGCCGGCAGCTTGTGCGCGTGTTCTTCCATTTCGACCATGCGCAACAGCTCCAGGGCGCGCTGCGGGCTGCGCCGGGGATGAAAGCGGCCACAAAAATCCATCGGCAGCATCACATTCTCCAGCAACGTCAGGTGCGGCAATAGCTGAAAATTTTGATAGACCACCCCAACCGAAAGCCCACGCCAGCGCGCCAGCGCTGATTCACCCAAGCTATGCACTGCCACCCCATCCACCCACACCTCGCCGGCGCTAACCCGATCCACCCCGCTGATGCAATTGATCAATGTCGTCTTGCCAGCGCCAGATTTGCCAAAAATGCCAACCAGGCAACCGGCTTGGAGCGTCAGGCTGATGCCGCGCAGCGCCCAAAATTCACCTGCCGGTGTGTAATAGGCCTTGTGCAGATTGACCAGGTGCAACAATGGTTTTTCCACGGCATTCCTCTTTGGTAAGTGTATCATAAAATTATGCGGTTGACATTCCCCACCCCTGACGGTAGAATGAGCCGCATGACCGTTGATTTGAGCAAATTGAACCCACAACAGCGCGCCGCCGTCACCGCCGGGTTGGGGCAGGTGTTGGTGCTTGCCGGGCCCGGCTCTGGCAAGACGCGCGTCCTGACGCAACGCATTGCCTATCTGATTGAGGCCCTCGGCGCCCGTCCCTATACCATTCTGGCCGTTACCTTCACCAACAAGGCAGCCCGCGAGATGACCGGACGAGTGGAGACCTTGTTGGGACGCAGTGTGGAAGGGCTGTGGCTTGGCACCTTTCACGCCGTGTGCGCCCGCTTGCTGCGGCGCGAAGCTGAACGCCTGCCTTTCGAATCCAATTTCGTCATCATGGATGCGGACGATCAGGAAACGCTGACCAAACGTGCCATCCGTGACCTGAACCTGGATGAGAAGCTCTACAAGCCCGCTTCCATTCACGCCGCCATTTCTGCCGCCAAGAACGACCTGATTCCGGTGGAGGATTTTCCGGCCAAGACGTATCGCGAAGAAGTCATTCGCCGCATCTATCAGCGCTACGAAGCGTTGCTGCGCGCCAGCAACGCCGTGGATTTCGACGACCTGTTGCTGTGGGCCGTACGCCTGCTCACCGATCACCCGGATGTGCGCGAGCGCTATGCCCGTCGGTTTGAGCATGTGCTGGTAGACGAATTTCAAGATACCAATCGGGCGCAATATGAATTGCTCAAATTGCTCTCCAGCTATCACCAAAACCTGTTCGTCGTCGGCGATGAAGATCAATCCATCTATCGCTGGCGCGGGGCCGATTATCGCAACGTGTTGCGCTTTGAAAGCGATTTTCCGGGCTGCCAGAAGATTCTGCTTGAGCAAAATTATCGCTCCACCCAAACCGTGTTGGATGCCGCCCGGGCCGTCATTGACCAAAACCGCAACCGCACCCCCAAACACCTTTTCTCGGAACGGGGGCGCGGGGCGCGCCTGATTTTGCATCAGGCCGCCGATGATTATGGCGAGGCGGCCTTCGTGGTGGATACGATTCAGCAAATGCTGCACAACAACGAAGTGCAAGGCCGCGAAATCGCCGTGATGTACCGCACCAACGCCATGTCACGCCTCATCGAAGAGGCCTTCTTGCGCGCCGGTCTGCCCTACCGCCTGGTTGGGGCGCAGCGCTTCTATGGCCGCCGCGAAGTCAAAGATGTGATTGCCTATTTGCGCCTGGTGCAAAACCCCAACGATGAGGTCAGCTTGCCGCGGGTGCTCAATGTGCCGCCGCGCGGCATCGGCGATAAGACGCTGGTTGCCTTGCAGCTTGCCGCCCGGCAAGCCGGGCTGGGGGCAGGGGAACTGTTGCTCAGCCTGGGGCGAGATGGAGATGCCTCCCCACACTGGAAAGCCTTCAGCGGACGCGGCGCCCCCTTGCTGGCTGACTTCGGTGCGCTGCTGCTCGGCTGGCGCAAACTGGCCCAAGAAGCTCCGTTGCCGACCCTGTTCGATACCATCCTGGCCCAAACGGGCTACCGCGCCTACCTGGACGACACAACCGAGGAAGGTCAGGAACGTTGGGAAAACGTGCAAGAATTGCGCCGCCTGGCCTATGAATATGCCGACAAAGGCCTGGTCGAATTTTTGGAGAACCTGGCGCTCGTTTCCGATCAAGACACGATCCCCGAACAAGCCGACGCGCCCACCCTGCTGACCTTGCACGCCGCCAAAGGCCTGGAATTTGGGCGGGTCTTCATCCTTGGCCTGGATGAAGGCTTGTTGCCACACAGCCGCAGCCGCGACGACCCGGAAGAAATGGCCGAGGAGCGCCGCCTGTTCTATGTTGGCCTGACGCGCGCCAAAAACCTGGTCTACCTCGTCCGTGCCGAGCGACGCAGCACCTATGGCTCTTACGAATTTAGCGAGCCCTCGCGCTTCTTGGAAGATATTCCCGAAGAATTGCTCCAATATAGCGGTTTGCGCCGGGCTGCCTGGGAACGCCCCCCATCCTCAACACGCCCACATGAGCGCACAGACACCCGTTGGGAATCGAGCTCAAGCGCCCGCACGCCGGTTGCCCCGCCAACTGCAACAAACGCAGCACGTTATCACGTCAACCAAAAAGTGCGTCACAGCACCTGGGGCGAAGGGCTCATCGTCGCCACACGCCGCACCGAAGACGGCGATGAAACGTTGGATGTGTTCTTCGAAAGCGTTGGCTTCAAACGCCTGATGGCCTCGCTGGCCAAGCTGGAAGTGCTCTAAAAAACGACTTTCCAAATTGCAAAGTACAAAGTATAGAAAAACAGCCTCATTTGTGTCACAATACAACCATGCAACACAAATGGATCGCTTGTTTTCTGTCTTTTTTGGCCCTCAGCCTCAGCCTGATCAGTGCGCGTGCCCAAAGCGACAGCGGGCCGCAATCTGCCCAGAGCCCGGCCATGGCCTATAACGAATTTGAAACTGTTTACCGCACCAACCTGGAGCGGCGCGCTCAGGGGCTGGCCCCGTTGCGCAGCAACCTGCAACTGACCGAAGCCGCACGCTGGTTTTCGTGGGATTCGGTCGAGAATCGCGCCGCCGACTATTGCGGACATCAGGACACGCTGGGGCGCTGGCCGGACGTGCGCACGCGCGACTTTGGCTACCTGGGCAATAGTGGCGCCGAAAACGCCTTTTGCGGCTACGTCACCCCGGCGCAAGCCGTGCAGGGGTGGATGAACAGCCCCGGACACCGCGCCAACATCCTCGACCCCAACTCGCGCGAGATCGGCCTGGGCTATTATCGCCGCGCAAGCGACGGGCGCGGCTACGTGACGCAAGATTTCGGTGCAGACCCAGCCTATCCGCCGCTGGTAATTGAGAACGAAGCACTCTATACCACCGCAACACAGGTCGCGCTCTACCTGTATGACCGACAGGTTTCGGGCGGGTTTGGCGGCTTTTTGCCCGCTCAGCAAATGCGCCGCAGCAACAACCGCTGCTTCCTCGGCGCCAACTGGCAACCCTACCAAACTGAAAGCAGCTGGACGTTGGAAGGCGGCAGCGGCTGGCGCACCGTCTATGCCCAAACTCGCGATGCCTTGGGGCGCACCGCCACCGTGCAAGACTCGATCTACCTGGGCGGCCTGCCACCCGAAAGCGCCCTCAGCGACGCAGTGTTTTCCAGCCAAAGCAGCAGTGTCACGCTCTATCAACTCGATGGCGGCGGTTTGCCGCAGATGCAGTTTAGCCTGGGCTGGGTGGCCGATGACAGCAACGAAACCTTCCATCAATGGTGGGGGGCAAGCGGCAGCACCATCAGCGACCCGCAAGCACTGGGCGGATCGGTATATCGCATTCCGAGCGGGGCGGGTGCCTTTGCCTGGGTATGGACGACCGATTTCACCGCCAATCAGCCGTTTGTGGCCTATGTGCGCCTGCGCGCCCCGGGCAGTTTGCCCCCCGGCGAAATCGGACGCATTTGGGTGCAGGCCGGGCAAGATGAATTGCCACAGCGCATCCTCTATGGTAGCGACCTGGCCGGGGGTGGGTTCGTGGAGTTTGCCCTGCCTTTCACCTTTCGCCCCACCTCGCAAGACCCGTTCCTGCTGTTTAAGTTCGAGACCAGCGGCAGTGCAACGTTGGATATAGACGCCGTCACCATTTTCAGCAGCCCGGTCACGGTGCAATCGCCTTATACCTGGACGGTGCCGGGCGGCAACTATCGCGGGCAGGGGGTGTGGGTACGCTACACCAACGGCAGCAACACCTTTTCGGAGTACGCAGAAGCCTACACCTGGTCCTCTCCGCTTTCGCTCTCAAGCAATCACGTCCGGTTCATTCGAGCCAACAACCTCGTTCCCCACCCTGTGCACATTGCTGTGCAGCAGCCCTGCGGCGCATTGGGCCTGCTATTGCAAGACAATGCCGCCTGGCTGACCGCAAGCCTGGATGGGGACAGTTTGCAGCTTGTTGCTGATGCCGATGGACTGACAGCCGGCACCTATTCGGCAACGGTGACGCTCACGCCACAAGTCAGCGGTGTGGCAGCACAAACCGTGGCCGTGGAGCTGTGGGTGATGGATGGCGATATACAGCTCCTGCACCTGCCAACAATTTTGCGCTGAAAAACGCAAACGCACCCAACCCCGGCAAAACGCTTGACAAACAGGCCAACTTGCTGTACAGTAATTCTGTACAGAAGGAGCACGCAATGACCATTCAAACAACCTATACGCAAGCCCGCGCCGGGCTGGCGAACTTATTAGATCAGGTGACACACAACCGCGAAGTCGTCATCATTCAACGCCGAGGAGAAGAAGAGGTGGCGCTGATTGCTGCCTCGGAGCTGCAAAGCCTGATGGAAACAGCTTATCTGTTGCGCTCACCGGCCAATGCCGAGCGCTTGCTCACCGCGCTGGGACGGGCATTGAAAAATGAAGTGCAGCCGCTCAGCGTGGATGACTTGCGGCGCGAGGTACACCTTGAGTAGAAAAGAGCGCCTGGCCGTCTTTCACCCCGAATTCATTGAAGACTTGCATTTCTGGGTGCAGACCGACCGGAAACTCGCCCTGCGAGCATTTGACCTGATCAACGCCATTTTGCGAGATCCCTTTGCCGGGACAGGCAAACCTGAGCCGCTTAAATACCTGGCTCCAGGGGCATGGTCCCGCAGGTTGACGCAGGAGCACCGCATCGTTTACCTGGTGCGCGAAGATCAAATTGACTTCTTGCAAGCCAGATACCATTATTAGCAAAAGGATGCCTCGCCCATGCCTCACACAACAATCGCAACAGGCATCTGCAACTTGCAACAATGGTATAATGAGACCGATTCAGTTTGATTTGTTGACCTGCCCCGACAGGTGCGAAAGGAGAAAAAATGTTTCGCTTTCAAGGTTGGGAACCGATTGTTGTTTTGCTACTCATTCTGTTGCTGTTTGGGCCAGGGCGAATTGCAAAAATCGCCAAAGAGCTTGGCAGTAGCATCACTGCGTTTCGCTCCGGTCTGAAGGGCGAAGACAAAAAAGACGAAGCAACCGATCACGACACAAAGCCGCAATAGTTTTTCGGCATGGAAATATTGGGTCTTGGCATTCCAGAGTGGCTGGTCTTTTTGGCATTGATCATTTTGGTCGTTGGCCCCAAAGACATGGTCTCGTTTGCACAGCGGGCAGCACGCGTCATTCGCAAAGCTTCACAATCTGAGCTGTGGCGTGAAATGCGGGCAACCGAACGTGAACTGCGCGACCTGCCAACGCAATTGATCCGCGAGTCCGGAATCGAAGAACTGCAAAAGACAACGCAAAAACTCCAACAGGAAATCGGCGGCAGCCTGAAACCCGGCAATGTTGAGCCGCCCGCCGCACCCAAACAAACAGAGACGGATGTATGACCAATTCGCCGCGCCTGATGGCCTGGACAGAGCATATTGAAGAATTTCGTCGCCGCCTGTTGGTGGCGATTGTTGCACTGATCGTCACTTCCCTGGCAAGCACAGCTTTCGTTCCACAATTGGTCGAATGGCTCACCCGTCCGGTGGGCGGAATGCAGGCTTTGCAATCCATTGAGGTGACCGAAAACGCCAGCATCTTCTTCCGCGTGGCGTTTGCCTCGGGGCTTGCTCTGTCTCTGCCGGTG
>JAIWNK010000133.1 GCA_020216845.1 Anaerolinea sp.
CAAATTTTCCCCGACCGCTTTGCCACTGCCCAACAGCCGCAAATTGCCAAACCCACCAACCTGGAGCCGTGGGATGCTGCCCCGACGATCTACGGCTTCAAGGGCGGTGACCTGATCGGCGTCCTGGAACACCTCGATTATCTGCAAGACCTGGGCATCAATGCCATTTACTTCACGCCTGTCTTCCAGTCCGCTTCCAACCATCGCTATCACACACACGATTATTTTCAGGTAGACCCGATCCTGGGCGGCAACGTGGCCCTGCGCCGGCTGTTGGACGAGGCGCACCGACGCGGCATGCGCGTGGTGCTGGATGGCGTGTTCAATCACTCCAGCCGCGGCTTCTTCCAATTCAATCACGTGCTGGAATGCGGCGCGCAATCGCCCTATGTGGATTGGTTCGACATCCGCGGCTATCCCTTGAACGCCTATGAAGGCAAGCCCAATTACCGCTGCTGGTGGGACTTGCCCGCCCTGCCGGAGTTCAATCATCAAAACCCGCAGGTGCGACGCTTCATTTTTGATGTGGCACGCTATTGGATAGAGCAGGGCATTGACGGTTGGCGCCTGGACGTGCCCTTCTGCATTGACGATGACAGCTTCTGGCAGGAATTCCGTCAGACGGTCAAGCGCGCCAACCCACAAGCCTACATCACCGGCGAAATCCCCTGGGATTCGACACGCTGGCTGCAAGGCGACCAATTTGATGGCGTGATGAACTACCTGTTCACCTATGCCTGCTGGAGCTTCTTCGGCGGCGAGAACATGGATCGCAAGCTGGTCGGGCATTGGTATCAGCACGGCCCGGAATACTTCTCGACCCAGGCAGCCGATTTTGCCGCCAACCTGGAAAAACTGCTCACGCTCTACCCGCGCCCGGCTGTGCTATCGCAGCTCAACTTGCTCGATAGTCACGATACGGCGCGCTTCAACAACATCGTCGGCGGCGACCGACGCTTGCTGCGCATGGCAACCCTGGTGCAAATGACCTACCCCGGCGCACCCTGCGTCTATTACGGTAACGAAGTCGGCCTGGAAGGCGGGCAAGACCCCGATTGTCGGCGCAGCTTCCCCTGGGATGAAGCGCGTTGGGATCAGCAGCTGCGCAAAGACTTTCAACGCCTGATTGCCTTGCGCAAGCAATATGTCGCTCTGCGCAGCGGCAGCTTCCGCACGCTCTACGCTGCTGATGGGGTTGTCGCCTACCTGCGCGAGCTGATCACAGAGCAATTCATCATCACCCTCAATCACAGCCCGCAGACCCTGCACCTCGACCTGCCGGTCAGCGGACTATCCGACGCCGGGTTGCGCGGCCTGCTCCACGGCGGCACAGCACGGTTGCACAATGGCCGCCTTGAGGGAGGCAGCCTGGCGCCCGAAAGCGGTGAAATTTGGCAGGTGCAGGCCTAAAAAGGTGACTTTTATCCAGATTGACAGGATAACGGCTTGCCGTTATGCTTACGGGCAGAAGATTGCATTGATTTTTTTTCGAAGGAGTAGACCATGTCCAAAACGATTGAAGACTTGAAAGCTGCATTTGCTGGTGAAAGTCAGGCCAACCGCCGTTACCTGGCCTTTGCCCAAAAGGCCGATCAGGATGGCCTGCCACAGATCGCCAAACTGTTCCGTGCCGCAGCTCACGCCGAAACCGTCCATGCGCTCAATCACTTGCGCGCATTGAATGAAGTTGGCAACACTGCGGATAACCTGCGCGCCGCCATTCAGGGCGAGAATCACGAAGTCATCAGCATGTACCCCGAATTCATCGCCGATGCCGAGCAAGAAGGCGAAGCGCGGGCGCTGAAGAGCTTCAAGTTTGCCTACGAAGTGGAAAAAGTGCATGAGGCGCTCTATCGTCAGGCGCTGAGCGAGCTGGAAGCCGGGCAAACCGGGCCCGATTTGTTTGATTATTACGTCTGCCCGGTCTGTGGATACACCGAACCACGCAACGCCCCGGAAAAATGCCCGGTATGCGGCGCCCCCGGTTCAAAGTTTGAGCGCATCGCCTAAGCCGTTTGGCTGTATTCTACTATGCACAGGCTGTGATGCTTAACAGGTCACAGCCTGTTGGTTTAAAGCTAGGGGGCGTTGCTTTTGACCATGCGCAGGGCTTGCCCATCCGTGAACAAGCGCAGCGATTGCTGCCCCGCAACCGAAACCCAGCCTGATTGGGCTTGCTGCTCTGGCAAGGTGGCCAAAATCACCTGCGGAGCAAACGCCTGCCAGGCCGCAACCATCGGCAGGTCATCCTTGCCAAGCAACACAACCCACCCGCCGGGCAAGATATTGGCCTGCCGTTGAAGGTCTTTGGGCGACACGCCGCCCGGAATCAGCAAGCGCAATTGACCATATTCCAGCAACAACGCCGCACGGGTGCTGCTGCGCGTCAGCAAGTAAATTTGCAGCTCCGGGTCAACTTGCAGGCCTTGCCCCGGCAAAAGCGTTTGCAGGGTGGTGCCCTGTTGCAAACACAGACGTTGCAAACGGGTCAGACTACGCCCGGTTGAGGGTGGCACCGTCAGCCAAACTGCCGTGCTGCGGTTGGTCTCTAACAAGTCACTCAGGCCATCCAGAGTCTTTGACCCGGAAGCGGTCAGGATGATCCCATCCAAATTGGGACGCAAAGGCGGCAAGCTGCGCCCCAAGCGGGCACGCAGCGGCGGCGCTTCAGCAGCAACGTTGAGCAACACCTGCTTGCCGGTGGGCGTATGCAACAGCACTATCGGAGTGCCCTCCGCCTCCCAAATGGTCAACTGCACCTCGCCGGTTGGTGCCGTCAGGGCAACCCGCACCGCGAACCCTGCAATCAGCAGCGCTGCGCCCAATTGCACCGTTGGGCCCAAGCGTTGACGCAAGCTCTTCAAGCTGAGACCAAACAACAGCAGGTAGAAAGCGATCACCAACCAGAGTGGAACCTCCCCCAAAGCCTGATCGCTGCCCGGCAATTGTCCAAGCCATTCAACCACCCGAATGGTGTAACTGACCGGCAACAAAGCAACCAACGCCAGGGCCTGCCCAAGCGGCAGCCACACCCAACCGCCCAACAAAGCCAGCCCACCCAAAATCATCACCAGCGGCTGAACGGGCAAAATCAATGGATTGGCAAGCAACGTGCTGAGCGAGATATGTTGGAAGTGATAGACCGTGACCGGCAAAGTGGTGACCTGAGCCGCCAGCGTAAACAGCACATATTCGCCAATGGGCCCGGCCACGCGTTGAGCTGTATTGTGCGTCAGGCGACGTTCCAACAAGCGGATGAAGCCCTGTTGCAGCGGTTCGGCATAGAGCACCAGCCCCAGGGTCGCCATGAACGAAAGTTGAAAGCTAACATCCCAGGGCAACGTGGGGTTGAACAGCGTCATCACGGCAGCAGTGAAACTAAGGCTGGTTGGCCCGGATTGCCGGCGGCCCAACAGATGCCCCAACAGACCCAAACAAGCCATCACCGCCGCCCGCACAACGCCCGCCGAACCGCCAACCAGCACAGTGTAAAAGAGCAACGCCAGACCCGCCAGCAATGCTGCCCAACCGCGCCGCGTGATGCGGCTGAAGAAGCTGATGAACAGCCCCGCCAGCAAGGTCATGTTGAAGCCAGAGATGGCAACGATGTGTGCCGTGCCGGTCGCGCGAAAAGCATCTTGCAATGCGGGCGGAATGTCGTTCTCCAACCCCAATAGAATACCAGAGAGCAGCGCTGCCTCAGGCTGTGGAAAGAGCTTGTCCAATGTGCGCGCAGAGGTTTGCCGCAGACGATACAAAGCCGCCAAAATAGGATTGCCGGCATCGCGCCCCAGCAATTTGAGACGCGGGTAATAGGTGAGGCTATACACCCCCTGACGGGCCAGGTAATCGCGATAGGAAAAGCGCTCATTGCTGCCGGGCTCATCCAGGCTGCCGCACACCAACAGCCGGTCGCCGTAACGCCACTCGCCCGGGGTGGTGATGATCAGCAACTGTCCGCGCACAGGCCGCCAACCAGCAGCTTCGTCTTGCAGCGCTTCCGCGCGCAGGCGCAGATAGGTTTGGGTTGGCCGCTCATCAGGGTCAGAACAGATGAAGCCACTCACGCAGGCCCAGGTTGGGGCATTGCGCGAGCGATGCACCCAGGCCAAATCTGCTGAAGACCAAACCGGTTGCGCCAGTTGCCAACGCAGCCCGCCGAGCGCCAAAACAGCAAGCAACACACCAGGCGGTAACGGGAAGCGCTGCGACAGGCCACTGCGCCGCTGAGCACGCCTTGCCAGCCAGGTGAGAGCAATCCCGCCCATTGCCGCAAGACCCCAGGCCCAAGCAGGCATCTTCAGCCCCGAAGCCAGGACAACCCCACCCACCCAAGCCAGCGACAGCCACAGCAGCGGGGTCATCGTTCACGAACGCATTTTCACCCCTGGAATAAGCGCCGGGGTACGCTGCCGATAATCCCGATACGCATCACCAAACTCATCCAACAGCTTGCTTTCTTCCCATGGCAGGGCAACCAGGATGTAGAACAAGGCCCCCAGGGAGAGGCCCAACCAGGTCGTTGTCATGATTGGCATCGCAAAGAGCATGATCAGAGACAACGTATACACCGGATGACGCACCCAGCGATAGAGCCCCGTCTGCACCAATGCCGGGCGGCCCGGACGGTCTCGATTGGGCAAGAAGGCATCTAAGCCCAAGAAGGCCAGCGCCCCTGTCTGCAAAAACGTGATCAATAGCCCGGCAGCACAAGCACCTTGCAAGGCCAACAGGCCCCAGCTGAACGGGGCCGGAACGCGGTACAACACCGTGCCGGGGTGCAACAACAGCCAGAGCCCAATTGGCAAAAAGCTGAGCGCGGCAAACAGGACGAAGAACAAGCGATAAAAGCGCTGCCCGGCAACGCCCAAGCGGCGCGCCGCCCATGCCTTGCTACGCCGCGCCGCCAACAGCGAGTGCACCCCGCCATAGGCTGCCATCAAAAATAGCATGATCAACACATCCCACAGCATAGATTGATTATACTCAAAAATGCAACCACGCCCACCGAAACACCTGCCCTGTATCATTGCCAAAATGGCCTCATCGCTGACAAAAACAGCCCGGTTTGAATTGCCATCGGCAAGAGCTTTTTTGTCATTTTTGGTGTATACTTTAACATCATTCATCCTTAATTTCTGGGAGACAGAGGCCGCACATGAAGGTAACCGTTTCACAACAACATTTAGCACATGGCTTGGGGCTGGTTTCGCGGGCGGTTTCACCGCGCAACACCTTGCCCGTGTTGGCGAATGTGTTGATCGCCACCGATGAAGGGCGGCTGCGCCTCTCGGCGACCAACCTCGACCTGGGCATCACCTGCTGGATTCCGGCCCAAATTGCCGAAGAAGGGGCCGTGACCCTGCCGGCGCGCACCTTCGCCGACCTGATTGGCACACTGCCCAACGATGCGGTAACGCTCAACCTGAATGTGCGCACACAAACGGTCAATGTGCGCTGCGGCAGCAACTCGACCGACATCAAAGGCATTGATGCGCAAGAATTCCCGCCCATCCCCGTCCCTGACCTGCAAACCGGCGTGGAACTGAACGTGGCTGAGTTCAAAGAGATGATCCAACAGGTTGCGTTTGCCGCCTCCTCCGATGATGCCCGACCGGTGCTGCAGGGCGTGATGATGAATGTGACCGGCAGCGAATTGACCCTGGCAGCGACCGACGGCTTCCGCATCTCGGTGCGCAAGTCCACCCTGGCCGAGCCAGCCCAGAAGCCGATTTCGATCATCGTGCCGGCCCGGGCGCTGAGCGAACTGGCGCGCATTGCCAGCGATGGCGAGCAAACCCTGGTGATGAATGTGCCGGCCGAACGCGGGCAGGTCATCTTCCACCTCAAGAACGCCGAATTGGTCTCCCTGTTGATTGAAGGCAACTTCCCCGATTATCGTGCCATCATTCCACGCTCTTTCAAGACCCACACGGTGCTTTCCAAGGGCGAATTTTTGAACGCCTGCAAACAGGCCGAAATCATCGCCCGTGAAAGCAACAACGTCATCCGCCTCAACCTGACGCCCACCCCGGATGGCCCCGGCAAAGTGGAGCTTTCGGCCCAATCGGAAGAAACCGGCGCCAGTCAGATCAGCGTAGATGCCAACATCGAAGGCCCCGGCCTGCTGATCGCCTTCAATGTGCGCTTCCTGCGCGAGGTGCTGGATGTTCTCCGCACCCCCAGCGTGGTGCTGGAGACGAACGCCAACAACACCCCGGCCGTGATCAAGCCCGTTGGCGACGAAAACTTCACGCACGTGATCATGCCGATGCACCTGGGCTAACCACCCCCTCAACAATTGATCTTCTCAGGAGGCCCGTATGAGCCTGACCAATGCGCTTGCTCTGATTCCAAACGAGACGTTGGCGCGCGTCTATTTGGCATTGGCCCAATATCCCATCCTCAGCGAGCGCATTCGAGCGCGTATGCGGCGGGCGCTGTATGAGGGCAATTACATGACGCGCGAGCAATTCGAATGCGAGGTCAAACGCGTCTCGGTCAAAACCCAGGAGAACGAAGGTCTGCAAGACCCCTACTTTGAAGAAGCAGGCGAAATTTGGGAAGTGCGTCAGCAACATGTGCGTGACTTGTTGACCGATGTCTTTTTCATTGAACATTTCACGTTTGAGCAGCTGGAAAAAATCATCAACGAGGTGTTGGCAGAAAAAGGGGTCATCTTCCGCGAGGTGTTGTATGGTCACAACCCCGAACAACAAACCGTTGAACAGGTGCTAACACAGGCGCTGCAAATTCAAAATATGCCTGCGGAGCAACGCGCCCGCTATGATGCGCGCCTGCAAGAGTCAAAAGTCGTGCTGATTCGTTCGCTGATCAGCGATCAGCTGCCCTACATTCACATCGCCAAAGAATGGTTCACGCTCGAAGACCTGGCAGACATTCGCCAACGAAAAATCGGTCATGGTCGCATTGGTGGCAAAGCAGCAGGCATGTTGTTGGCCTACCGCATTCTGATGACGCAGGCTGATGAAGAACTGCGCGGCTGCCTGAAGAAGCCCGAATCGTATTACATCGGCTCAGATGAAATGTACTCGTTCATGGCAATGAATGAGCTGTTTCACTGGAACGATCAAAAATACAAAAGTGAGCCGGAAATGCGGGCCGAATACCCACAAATTCAGGCCGAGTTTGAGCACGGGCGCTTTGCTGTTGACATCAGCGAACAGCTGCGCGACCTGCTCGACAAACTGGGCAACGCCCCGCTGATTGTGCGCTCTTCCAGCTTGCTGGAAGATAGCTTCGGCACGGCCTTCCCAGGCAAATATGAAAGCGTCTTCTGCCCCAATCAGGGCAGCCTGGAACAAAACCTGCGCGACTTGCAATGTGCCATTGCGCGGGTATATGCCTCGACGCTCAACCCGAATGCGTTGCTCTATCGCCGCAGCCGCGGCCTGCAAGACTACGATGAGCGCATGGGCCTGCTCTTACAGGTCGTTCAGGGCGGACGGCATGGCCGCTACTTCTTGCCCCATGCCGCCGGGGTGGCCTTCAGCCGCAACCTGTATCGTTGGGCGCCGCAAATCCGTCGCGAAGATGGCTTTGTGCGCCTGGTATGGGGGCTGGGCACGCGGGCAGTTGACCGCGTGGGCAACGATTACCCGCGCCTGGTTGCGCTCAGTCACCCGACCCTGCGCCCGTCCAACGCTCCGAAGCAAATTCAGCGCTATTCGCAGCAATATGTAGATGTGCTCGACCTGGAAGACAACGCCTTCAAAACCCTGCCGATCAGCGAGGTATTGAAGCCTGATTACCCGCCGCTGCGCTACCTGGCACAGCTGTATGAAGAAGGCGACTTTTCCACCCTGCGTACGCTCGTCTCGGCCAAAGAGATGTCGCGCCTGGTGCTGACCTTTGACCAATTCCTGACGCGCACGCCGTTTGCCGAACGGATGCGCAGCATGTTACGCCTGCTGGAGCAGGCCTATCACAGCCCGTTGGATTTGGAATTTACCGTGCAGCTCAGTGCACTGGATACACCCCGCCCCAAACTATGCATTGCCATCTTGCAATGCCGACCGCAGAGTCAAATTCAGGCTGCCGAAGGGCGACTGCCAAACGATTTGCGCCCTGAAGACATCCTCTTTTCCACCCGGTTTGTGGTGCCGCGCGGCCACATCCAACGGGTAGACTATGCCCTGTTTGTGCCGCCGGAAGGTTATTTTGCGCTGAAAACGCCGGCCCTGCGTTCAGAATTGGTGCGGGCGATTGGACGATTGAACGCGGCCTTGAAGGACAAACATTTCGTTTGTTTTGGGCCGGGGCGTTGGGGCTCTTCCAACCCCGATTTGGGCGTTTCGATTGATTATGGCGACATCTACAATGCCCATGCGCTGATTGAACTGGCCGGGGAAGGGATTGGCCTGCCGCCGGAGCCATCACTCGGCACGCACTTCTTCCAAGACTTGCTGGAAGCACAGATTTACCCGCTCGCCATCTATTTGGACGATGCGGGCAACCGGTTTGAGCGGCGCTTCTTCTACGACTTGCCCGATCACAGCAGCGAATTCATCAGCGTTGCGCCGGAGATTGCCGGGGCACTGCGCCTGTTGCGGGTGAGCGACTACAGGGCCAACAGTTACATGCGGATTGTGATGGACGACGACGAAGGTCGGGCAATCGGCTTTCTGGAGCAAGAATAGAACTTCTGTTCTATCATCAACTGATGCGATACGAGCGCACACCGGCGATTTGATTGAGCGCGGCGCCAAAATCAGCGAAGAAACGCGGGTCATCCCGCACCTTGATGACAAGGTCCGTCTTGGATTTGCCTTTGAGCAGATTGTTTTCGACAATGACAGAATGCACCCGCCCACCAAACTGCTGCGCCAGGATCTGTAATTCCTGCTCAATGCCCGGGCGATAATCGGTAATGACGGAAATAGTCAGGATGACATAGGTGTGAATGAGGCGTTTCTCAATCACGTTCAAAATTGTGAGCACGATCAGCAACAAAAGCGTTGTGGCGATGGCGGGCAAATAATGTCCGGCACCGACGGCTAGACCGACCATGGCCATTGTCCACAGAGAGGCAGCGGTCGTCAGACCTTTGACGCTGGCACCATAGTGCAAAATGGCCCCTGCGCCAAGGAAGCCAATGCCAGAGACGACCTGTGCCGCAAGACGCGCCGGATCGCCATTGGGCACCAACGGACGGAACTGCATGGCAA
Organism: Anaerolinea sp.; assembly: GCA_020216845.1. GTDB lineage: Bacteria > Chloroflexota > Anaerolineae > Anaerolineales > Anaerolineaceae > JAIWNK01. Next base: position 9,189 of record JAIWNK010000133.1, read on the forward strand.
GGTTGATCGAGATGGTCATGGCCAGGGTCGAGCCAATGACCAGGACAACATGGGTGCGCAAACCGGCCGGTTGCCCCTGCCGTTCGCGCTCCAGGCCGATGACGAGGCCAAGTGCCGACGCCACCAGCAGACGAAGGACAATTTCAAATTCGGGGATCATAGTCTTCTGATTATAGCGCAAAATGTTTCACGTGGAACATTGGCTTTGGCCCCGAGTTTTTGTTTCACGTGAAACAAAATGCCCCTGTTTGTCCACAGGGGCATTGGCTTCTTCCATCAACCAACCAGGCTCAAGCGCTCGGCGGTTCAACCGCAACCGGTTGAGGCACCGTCCAGGCGCGACGGCTGAGCAAAAGCAGCAACGCTGCCAGGGCAAAGCCCGCTGAGCCGATCAGCCCGGCAGTCGAGGGCCCCAAAATTGGGTTGGGTTGTCCCTGCACCGCGAACAACACGATCCCGGCAAAGCCATTCACCAGGCCATGCCCAATCACCGCCGGCCACACACTCCCAGCTCGCACAACCGCCCAGCCCAAGAAAGTGCCCATCACAAAGGTGAACCAGGTCATCACCACAATCCCCAACCAGGGCGCCCCGGCGTATTCCAGGCCGTAGTTATGCCCCATGGCAATTATCGGCGCGTGCCATAGCCCCCAAATGACGCCCATCAACAGCATGGCCTTGCGCGCCCCCAGGCCGATCAATTTCGGCTGCAAATAGGCCCGCCAGCCAAATTCTTCCCCCAAAATCGGCAACACATTGACGATTGGGGCAATCACAATGGCAACCAGCCCTTGCACAATCACCAACGGCCACAGCGCCACCTGCGGCATGACCTGTCCAGCCTGCGCCGCCTGTGCTTCCAGCATGGACTGCAAGGTGCCCAAGTTGGCATCAAAATACTGCGGGAAGAGCGCAAAAAACAACGCCGCCCCCGCCAACAGCAGCAGCGGACTGCCAAGCCACACGATCAGCCAATAGCGCCAGCCCTGTTTGAAGTTGAGGCGCAGATACAGGTCTTGCCAGCCCTCATGCGTCACCCAGCGCGTCAACACGTGCGCCAGCGCCGGCGCTGCCATGTAGCCCGTTGCCAGCAGCACCAATGCCAGCGTCAGGCCACCGCCCAAATCGGGGCTATTTTGCAGGCCACCGGTCAGGGCAATCACCAACGCCACAGCCCAGGCAATGCCAAAAGCAAAGCCCAAAAAAATAGCGATTCGCTTCCAATCCGTCGTTTGCATGTCATTTCTCCTTTGGCTCAGGCTGCGCCAATTGGTTTTGCGCCAGCGAAACCATGCCGCTCAAGCCGCCCAAATTCATCGTATCCACGGCGCTGCTGGGCACAATCACCAGTGCGCCTTTTTCCTTCAGCCCCTCGAAGAGCATATTCATTGCCCGCAGGTGCAGCGCCGTCGGATTGTCGCGATAGGCCTGCGCAGCATCGGCAAACGATTGCGCAATCTGCTTCTCGCTTTCACCCAAAATGACGCGCGCCTGTCGTTCGCGTTCCGCCTGCGCCTGCCGCGACATGGCATCTTCCAAATCCGGCGGAATGACAACATCGCGAATTTCAACCGATTGCACCGTAATGCCCCAGGGCGTCGTGCGCTCATCAATGATCTTTTGCAAATCTGCATCCATGCGCGCCCGTCCAATCAAGATATCCGCCAGTGACATTTGCCCAATCACCTCGCGCAGCGCCGTTTGCGCCGCCCAGGTAATCGCCGTACGATAATCTTCAACCTCCAATGCCGCCTTTTCTGCATCCCACACGACCCAAAACAGCACCGCATCCACGTTGACCGGCACGGTGTCGCGGGTGAGGGTCTTTTCGGCGCTGAAGGGTGTGACCATGACACGCTGATCAATCCAGGCACCCAGCGTATCAATCACCGGCCAGACCCAAAACATGCCCGGGCCGCGCAAGCCCGCAAAGCGCCCAAGCCGCAGCAAAACCACCTTTTCCCACTGTTGCGCCACGCGCAAACTGTACAGAAAAATCATCCCCAACAACAGCAGGGCGAAGAAGATCGCCAATTGCAGCCCAATGTCAACGCGGTCTTCCAAAAAGACGTTGATCAAAACACCAGCCGTGATGAACACAAGCCCCAGGAACAGCCCCGGGGCACTGATGTGCTGCTTTGTTTCCTTTGAAGTTGTCTTTGCCATCCAGATACTCTCTTTCTATCAAAAAAACGAATTGAACAGACCCAAAAGGTCACGCCATCAAACAGCGTGGGGAGGTGACGGCGGCTCGCCATCCTCCCAGTCCTGCAGTTGTCGCTCAAACAGGGCGCGCAGCTCTTGCGCGTCCATGCCCAGCCGGCGCGCTTCAGACACGCATTGTTGCAACAGCCCAATCAACCGTTCGCGGCGCAGCTGTTGCGCGGTTTGTGCATCGGGCGTGCTGACGATGTAGGTGCCGCGCCCTTGCTGCGTCGAAATCAGGCCAGCCTGATCGAGCAGGCGATACGCTCGCGCCACGGTGTTGAAATTGATGCGCAGTTGAGCCGCCAATTGCCGCACAGTCGGCAACTGATCGCCAGGGCGCAACGCACCGCTGCGCACTTGCTGCTCAATCTGCTCCACCAATTGTGCATACACCGGGGGAGCACTTGCACCAAAATCAACCGTCAAGAGCAACGCCATCCTGTACCTCAAACAGATTGTATCATTGTATTTTTGTATTATTGTATGCAAGAACCCGCGCCTTGTCAAGGATTTCTTCACAACTTCTTCACACAGCGCGCAAATCTTTTTCATAGGATGTGGATACAATCTGAATCGTTCCATCAAGAACACATCCTTTACAAACTTTTGGAGGTAACCATGTCAAAACTGATGAAAATCTTAACGTCGTTGGTTCTGGTCAGCCTGCTGACCGTTGTTGTCCTGGGCGCCCTGACGCCCAACCCTGTTTCTGCCGCAGCGTTGGAAGGACGCGGTGGCCCGGGGGGCCGCACCGATCGTGGCAGCGTCACCCCGCCCGGTAACGGCTATGTCGGTCAAGACCCGGCGCAGACATCGCTCAGCGCTGCCGAAGCCGAAGCGTTGCAGCGTGCCATCCTGGAAGAATATGGCGCCTACAACCTTTATCAGGCCGTCAATGCTCAGTTGGGCTCGCCCATCCCCTTCAACAACATCGCCCGCTCGGAACAGCAACACATTCAGGCCCTCGTTCGCCAGGCTGAAAAATATGGCGTGCCGGTGCCAGCCAACCCCGGCCTGACCAACCCGCCCGCCTTCAGCTCCCTGTCTGAGGCCTGCGCCCTGGGCGTGAATGCCGAGATCGCCGATGCCGCCCTGTATGACGAGCTCAAAGCCGTCACCACGCACAGCGACCTGATCTTTGTCTACAATCGCCTGCAAAGCGCTTCGCTCACGCAACATCTGCCCGCCTTCCAGGCCTGCGTTCCCTAAATCGTTCTCACACTGGGCAGGTACAATATCGTACCTGCCCAGCTTTTGTTTTTGAAGAGAGGTCCCTATGACTGTTGCAACCCTTTGGAAACGATTTACCCGCCGTCGCATTTGGATCCGTTCGTTGGTGCAATTGTTCTTCTTTGTGCTAATTGCCCTGATTGCGGTCAACCATACCCTGGCCGAAAGTGGACAGGGCATTTCGTGGCTTTCGAACGCCAGTTTGCACGCGCTGTGCCCGTTCGGCGGTGTTGTCACCCTCTATCAATACGCAACAACAGGCAGCTTTGTTCAGAAAATCCACGAATCCTCATTCATTTTGATGATCCTTGGCCTGCTGTTGGCCGTGCTCTTTGGGCCGGTATTGTGCGGGTGGGTTTGTCCCTTGGGAACAATTCAAGAATGGGTCGGCAAAGTGGGCCGAAAGCTGTTCAAGCGTCGCTACAATCATTTTGTGCCGGCCCGCCTGGACGCGGTGCTGCGCTACGCCCGCTATGGCGTGCTGGCCTGGGTCGTCTACATGACGGCTGCAAGCAGCACCCTGATCTTTGCGGAGTACGATCCCTACTTCACCCTGTTCAACTTTTGGAGCAGCGAGGTCGCCATCGGTGGAGCAGTCATCTTGGGGCTAACGCTGCTCAGCTCCTTGTTCGTTGAACGCCCCTGGTGTAAATATGCCTGTCCATATGGCGCCGTGTTGGGGCTCAGCAATCTCTTTCGCGTTTTTCGCATTCGACGCAATGTCGGCACCTGCAAACTCGACAAAGCCTGCGACATTGCCTGCCCGATGAACATCCCGGTCAGTCAACGAACGATCGTGCGCGATGTGCAATGCATTTCTTGCCTCGAATGCACCGCCGAAGCCCATTGTCCGGTTGCTGGCACGGTTGAATTTGTCGCTGGAGGAAAAAAATCATGATCCGTCTCGGTTCCAAATGGCTGACTGTATTGATTGTGGTCATTTTGTTTGGGGGAGTGGGCCTCAGCAGCGCCCTGGGCTGGTGGGCGACAGAAAATCGCAAAGTGCCTTCTCGCTATACAGAAGGCGAAGCCGCCGGAGAATACAACCCGGCCGACCTGCGCGGCTCTTATACCCTGGGGGAGGTCAGCGACCTGTTCGGTGTGCCTTTGCCCATCCTGGCAGAAGCGTTTGAACTGCCGGCGACAACCGACGCAGCAAGTTATCAGCTCAAATCACTCGAAAGCCTTTACCCGGATGCCTCGGTCGAAATTGGGGTCGAATCGGTGCGGTTGTTCGTTGCCTGGTATAAGGGCCTGCCCTATGAGGCCCAAGCGGATACCTACCTGCCGGCCTCTGCCGTGCGCATTTTGCAAAGCCGCCCGCTCAGCAGCGCCCAACAAGAATATTTGGCGAGTCACAGCCTGGGTACCCCCGCTTCGACACAGGTCGCCGAGACACAACAAAGCACACCGCTTGCTCAGGCGACCAGCGAAGGCACGCATACACCCAGCGACCGCACCATCACCGGCAAAACGACGTTTCAGCAAGTGTTGGATTGGGGCGTGAGTCAGGCACAAATTGAGCAAGTCTTGGGCAAGGAGATGCCCGCGCCAACGACCGTCATCAAAGACTACGCCACGCAACAGGGGCAGGAGTTTTCAACGCTCAAAACCGCCTTACAAGCCCTGATTGACCAGGTGCAACCTTAAATTTTTCTAACTTTTCAAAACAATCTCTTGACTTTTTACTAAAATCGCCCATACTTATTACTAACACGGGTTACTACAACGTGTTAATTCTAAGCAAATGGTGAGGTTGGTTTGTCGAATAAACGCCGGGTAACAAGCTACGATGTCGCTCAACTCGCCGGTGTATCGCGCACGACGGTTTCCTTCGTGCTGAACAACGTCCCTGGCATCAACATCAGCGAGGCCACCCGCCAACGCGTGTTGGATGCCGCCCGACAGCTCAACTATTACCCTGATGCTTCTGCCCGCACCCTGGTCAGCGGCAAGTCGCGCACCATTGGCCTGGTGTTGCGCCAAAACCCCGAACAGGTATTTGCCGATGTCTTTCTGCCGCAAGTTATGCTGGGGTTGGGGCAAGCTGCCGCCGAACGCGGCTTTCAAATTCTGCTCAATCCGCTGGAACCACAAGACCGCGGCGGCTACGCCCGCCTCATTCACGAAAAGCACGTTGATGGCATCGTCCTCTCCGGCCCACGCCTGGATGATGAAGAGCTGATGCAACTGTGTTGTGATGGCGTGCCGGTCATGTTGATGGGGCAACTGCCCGGCTCCGACATCCCCTTTGTGGATATCAACGCCGTAGATGGCGCCGCCAAAGCTGTGCAACACCTCATCTCGCTTGGCCATCGCCGCATTGCCATCATCACCAACGCCCCATTTGAATACACCTCCGCGCAGCAACGGCACATGGGCTATCGCAATGCGCTGGAAGCCGCCGGACTGCCCTATGACCCCGACCTGGTGCGCACGGGTGCCTACACCCCGGCGAGCGGTCGCACGGCCATGAACGAATTGTTGCGCCTTGCACAACCGCCAACCGCCTTGTTCGTCGCCAGCGATGTCGTCGGCATGGGCGCTTTGCAAGCCATCCGCCGCGCCAATTTGCGCATCCCGGATGATATTTCCGTCGTCGGCTTCGATGATATTTCTCTGGCTGCTTATTACGATCCGCCGCTGACCACCGTGCGCTTGCCAGCCTATCAACTCGGCTGGTCAGCAGGTGACCGTCTGACGGCTCTTATTCAAGGCGAAACATTGTCGGAACCTTACTTGCTGCTCGATACCGAGCTCATCTTGCGCGAATCGACATGCCCGGCAATTCGTTGAATCCATCTCACCCCAAAGGAGGTGATTTCGTTCAAAACCAACCCTGAACAAGTTAAAGCTGTGCTTTACAAAATCCTGATGAGGAACCATTTGTTCAAAAATTTTTCGGAGGAAAGAAATGAGTAAGAAGATCGCTGCATTTTTCAGCCTTGTGCTGATCCTGTCGTTCGTGTTCAGCGCTTGCACCCCCAAGCCAACCGCTGAGCCAACACAGGAAGTCAAGCCGACCGAAGCTGTCGTGGCACCCACTGGCCCGAAGGGCGAAGTGACCCTCTGGCACGCCTATCAGACCGGCTCTGCCGAAGAAGCGACGCTAGCCGAATTGGTCGCCAATGCCCAAAAGGCTTACCC
>JAIWNK010000134.1 GCA_020216845.1 Anaerolinea sp.
GTTGGGTGTTGAGTCAGAAATTGGATCAGAATGGAATGAATGTCCTGTTGTGGACGAAGGATGAGCTGCATCTGGCGATCAATATTGTTGAGAGCGATGGGGTCACAACCATCACCCTGGCAGCTTATACGCAGTGAACGATGATTACGCCACAGGCCTTTTCCACGTATACTTTGAAGAGCTTGCCGCAAGGGGAAGCGGTGCAGCGCATCTTATCCGCTGCAATTGCGGCGGTTGAGCCCGGGGCGGCGGTGTGTCGTTACTTTCGCCGTTCAGGGGAAACCTTGTGGGCGGATCAAACTGCCTATGATTTGCGCAACTTTGATCGTGTTTGGCTGGTGGCAGTGGGCAAGGCGGCCCTGGCGATGGCGAGCATGGCAGCACAGGTGCTGGGAGAGCGTTTGAGTGGTGGGCTGATTGTGACCAAGTATGCGCAAACAAGCGAATGGGTGGGGCTGCCGGTGATTTGCGGTGGGCATCCGTTTCCGGATGCATCTAGCGTTGCTGCCGGGCAAAAGTTGGCGGCCTTGTTGCAACCTTTGGGAGGGCGCGATTTGTTGGTGTGCTGCCTGTCGGGGGGTGGCTCGGCGCTGATGACCTTGCCAAAAGTTGAAGTTTCTTTAATCGGCTTGCAAACTGTCACGATGGATTTGCTCACGTGTGGGGCGAGCATTTCTGAAATCAATACGCTGCGTCGGCGCCTGGATAGACTGAAAGGGGGTGGATTGGCGCGCCTTGCTGCCCCGGCAACGGTGATTAGCCTGATCCTTTCGGATGTGGTTGGGGATGAGTTGCATAGTATTGCTTCGGGCCCGACGGCACCCGACCCAACAACCGCTGAAGATGTGCGCAGGGTGTTGGATCGTTATGGGCTGGCAGAGCGTCTTTCTCCAACCGTGTTGCGCACTTTGTTGGAAAGCCCTGAGACGCCCAAGCCCGGGGATGCACTGTTTGACCGGGTGCAAAATGTGATCGTCGGCAGCAATTTGTTGGCGGCGCAGGCCGCGCTTCAGCAGGCTGCTGAGGAGGGCTTTCAGCCCTATCTGCTGGGAACCGAGGTGCAGGGCGAGGCCCGGCAGGTTGGCGTTGAGCTAGGACAAACATTACGTCATGCTCTGATGCATGGGGAACCCGTGCAACGACCGGCTTGTATGGTGGCTGGGGGGGAAACAACCGTCAAGTTGCGCGGCGGTGGACGCGGCGGACGGAATCAGGAGTTGGCTTTGGCCGCGGTGACGGAGATAGCGAATTTCCCTGAGGCGTTGTTGGTGACGCTGGCAACCGATGGCGAAGACGGCCCGACCGATGCTGCCGGGGCGGTGGTCAGTGGTCAAACGTGGCTAAGATCATTAAACGCAGGGCTTTATATCCCCGATTTCCTGATGCAGAACGATTCTTATTCGTTTTTTGAGAGGTTGGGCGATTTGTTGCGTCCGGGGCCAACCGGGACGAATGTCAACGACTTAACTTTCTTGTTGATGCTATAGGACAGTCAAAATGAGGCGTTTGGTGCGGATGACGGCAGTGCAGATGCAGATGAAGCCGACGGATTTGCCGAATCGTTTGGGGCAAGCAGAGTGGTTGGTGGAGCAGGCGGTTACACAAGAGGAGCAGAACCAAAGATGAAACGATATGGTGCGATCGAGGGCGGGGGAACAAAATTTGTGTGTGCAGTTGGCACAAGTCCGCAAGATGTGTGTGCTGAAGTTCGCTTTCCAACGACAACCCCCGAAGAAACTTTGGGCAGGGCGATTGCCTTCTTTCGGGAGAATGGCCCGGTTGCAGGATTGGGGGTTGCTTGTTTTGGCCCATTGGATCCCAACCCGGCTTCGCCTATGTTTGGGCACATTCTGGCAACGCCCAAGCCCGGTTGGAAAAACGCTGATGTCGTTGGTACGTTGCAACAAGCATTCGATATTCCAATTGCTTTTGATACAGACGTGAACGGCGCAGCTTTGGCCGAGGCACGTTGGGGCGCGGCACAGGGCTGTGATCCGGTGCTGTATCTGACGATTGGTACAGGCATTGGCGGTGGCGTGATGGTCAATGGCAGGTTGCTGCATGGGTTGTTGCATCCCGAAATGGGGCATATTCTCTTGCCGCGCGATCATCAGGCGGATCCGTTTGCCGGGGCTTGTCCTTTCCATGGCGATTGCTTTGAGGGGCTTGCTTCCGGGCCAGCGTTGGAGAAGCGGTGGGGTGCCAAGGCAGAAACCTTACCGCCCGATCATCCGGCCTGGGACTTGGAAGCGCAGTACATTGCTTTGGCGTTGGTGTCTTACATTCTAACGCTTTCGCCGCAGCGCATTGTTTTGGGCGGGGGTGTGATGCAACAAGCGCATATGTTGCCGCGCGTGCGTCGTAAGGTGCAGGCGTTGTTGAATGGGTATGTGCAGATGCCGCAGGTGCAGGGAGAGATTGAGACGTACATTGTTTTGCCAGGGCTGGGTGCGCAAGCCGGGGTGTTGGGCGCGTTGGCGCTGGCAATGCAAGAGCGTTGATCTGGCGTGTTGGTCGCTTTGAGATGTCCAACCAAGAACAAATTGTGCGGCATTAACACCTGTCAACTTTCTACTAACATGTGTTAGTGCTTGAAATTGAGGGATTAACGTAGGTACAATAGTATTTAGTCAATTTTTCCAGACAATTCAATGAAAGGAATGTAAGATGCGAGACAAATCTGGTTGGTTAAGTTGGTGGGTCATCGCGACCCTTGTCTTGTCTCTGTTGGGCGGTGCGGTGCGACCGGCACAGGCAGCTGAAATCATTTCTGATTTCTCTGGCAGCCTTCATGCGCCTTCAGGGACACCTGTGATAGATGGTGTGGTGGATGCCGTTTATGGCACAGTGATCGCAACCGATGCTCCAGCAGATAGTCAGGGTGGCGCGCCGGTGGATTTGAGCAATTTGTGGGTGACCCAAGATGCAAGCTATTTCTATTTTGCCTTTGAGGTCAATACAGACCTTTCGGCAAATAATTGGGGCAAATATGCCCTGTATATTGATACGACTGGCGATGCAGCCGGTGCAACGACGGATGCCTGGGGGCGGAGCGTGGTGGTGAGTGACCCGCACAAGCCGGAATATGGCATTTATACCTGGGTGGATAACCCGCCTTACAACCCGGCGCACACCAACCTGGTGCATTGGACAGGCAGCAGTTGGGATTGGGGCAATGCAACAACAATTGACGAAGGCGCTATTGGCTCGGGTGCAACTTCCATTGTTGAGTGGAAGGTTGCTAAATCGAAACTTGGCAATCCATCGCAGATGTGGGTGGAAGTGTGGAGCACCGGCGGTGGCGGCAGCGACAATGCTCAGGATACGATCAACTATCCCGCTGAAGACTGGACGGCAACCGATTGGGGCAGCCCGGCAACGCTGAAGGTTTCGACGCCTGTCTTTGTCGTGGATGGGGCGATTGATCCCTTCTATGGCGCTGCGCTTGCTCAGGATGGCGCCGGGGATGGCAATGGCAATGCCAACATGGATTTGCGCAATCTCTACATTGGTGAAGATGCAAGCGCCTTTTACATTGCCTTCACGGTGGGCGCTGATATTGCCGCGACCAATTGGGGCAAATATGCTCTATATGTGGATACGACTGGCGATGCAGCTGGTGCAACGACGGATGCCTGGGGGCGCAATGTGGTGGTGAGCAACCCGCACAAGCCGGAATATGGCATTTATACCTGGGTGGATAACCCGCCCTACGATCCGATGCATACCAACCTGGTGCACTGGACAGGCAGCAGCTGGGATTGGGGCAACGCAACCGTGATTGATGAGGGTGCGATTGGCGCGGGCAGCACTTCGGTGATTGAATGGAAGGTGGATAAGGCCAAACTTGGCAATCCATCGCAGATGTGGGTGGAAGTGTGGAACACCGGTGGTGGCGGCGGCGACAATGCTCAGGATACAATCAATGATCCGGCAGAAGACTGGAACGCGACCAATTGGAGCAGTCAGGCTACGTTGATGAATTCGACAGCCTATCCGCCTATTCCCAGCCATGCATCTCATGACAATGATGTCTGGTGGGCAGAGTTAGGGCACAACAGCCGCGATTCGCTCTATCGTACGCCGGGCGGACCGGTGCAGACCAATACGCCAGTAACGCTTCGTCTGCGGGCTGCAAGTGGCGACCTGACGGCGGCCAAAGTGCGTGTCTATAATGACCGCACCAATACGCAGGCGATCCTTGACCTGAACCTGGTGGCCGATGATGGCACATATGAATGGTGGCAGGTGACTCTGCCAGGCTCTCCGCTTCCGACGGTGTATTGGTATCGTTTCCTTGCCATTGATGGCACGGATACCGATTACTATGAGGATGATGCCGCCCGCGATGGCGGTTGGGGGCAGGCCTTTGATGAGACGGTGGATAATAGTTATCAATTGACCATTTACGACCCGGCTTTCCAAACCCCGGATTGGGTCAAGAATGGCATTGTCTATCAGGTCTACCCAGACCGCTTCCGCGATGGCAACCCGGCCAACAACAAACCGGCAGGGACGTTCTTCTACAATGAACCGGGCGGCACGATTGTGCGCTCAAATACCAGCAACTGGAACGAGCCGATTTGTGACCCGCGTCAGCCAAGCGGCCCGTGCGCCGGAACGTATAGTCGCAACTTCTATGGCGGCGACCTGGCAGGGCTGACCAACAAGCTCAATTACCTGCATAATTTGGGCGTGACGGTGATTTACCTCAACCCAATCTTCGAGTCGCCATCCAACCATGGCTATGATACGACCGACTACATGAAGATCAACCCAACCTTTGGCACGCAGGCCGAATTTGATGCCTTGATTGCTGCCGCCCATACCTTGGGCATGAAGGTTGTGTTGGATGGGGTGTTCAATCACACTTCTTCGGATAGCATCTACTTTGACCGCTATAGCCGTTGGGATGCAGCTGGCAACCCGACGACGCCGGGGGTGAATGATGGCAGCGGTGCGTGCGAAAGCGCTTCTTCGCCCTATCGCAGCTGGTATTACTTCACTGATGTAACGCCTGGCACGGGGGTTTGTGTTGGCTCAGACGGTACGCCCAACGCAGCAACCTATGAGTCGTGGTGGAACTATGATAGCCTGCCAAAGCTGCGCGCCAATGAGGCACAGGTGCGCAACCTGGTGTGGGCTCAGAGCACTGCGTCGGTTGGCCCATACTGGATGCAATCTGCCGATGGTTGGCGCTTGGATGTGGGCGGCGATGTGGATCCCGGTACGATTAATGACCCAACCAATGATTATTGGGAAGGGTTCCGCAATGCCTTGCATGTCGTCAAGCCGGATGCCTACATTGTTGGTGAGGAATGGGGCAATGCCAGCTCGTGGGTGTTGGGCAATGAGTGGGACGCGGTGATGAACTATCAGTTCAGCTCGGCGGTGCTCAGCTTCTGGCGCGATACCGAGTTTGTGGACAACGATCACAATGCGGGCAGTTCAGCTGGCAAGCTCACCCCGTTGACGCCGGAACAATTGGATAACCGCTTGAAGAATTTGATGGAACGCTATCCGGCTGAGTCGCTCTACGCGATGATGAATCTGTTCGATAGTCACGATACAAGCCGGGTCTTGTTCATGCTGGATGAAAACGCTTCGCAGAACAATTCTAGCCTGTATGCCAACCCGAACTATGACTGGAGCGATGCCATCACGCGCTTGAAAGGCGCGGTGTTGTTGCAAATGACTCTGCCGGGTGCGCCGACGATTTACTACGGTGATGAAGTCGGTTTGGTGGGGCCGATGGTGTTCGATGGCATCAAATGGGAAGATGACCCCTACAACCGGCAGCCTTATCCATGGCTGGATGAGACGGGCACGCCCTTCTATGCCCATTTGCAGAATGCCGGCCAACAGCAAGCGTTGTATGATTACTATGCGGTGCTGACCGGGGCGCGCAATGCACACCCGGCTTTGCGCACAGGGGATTTCCGCACCTTGTTGGTGGATAACTCGGCCAATGTATATGCCTATGGGCGCAAGATGGCCGATCACACCGATGCGGCTGTGGTGATCATCAATCGGGCCAACACGGCGCAGACAGTGACGGTTAACCTCAGTGGCTATCTGCCGGTTGGCGAAACTTTCCAGAATGTATTGACGGGCAATAGCTACATTGTGGATGGGGATGCACACCTGACGGTGGCGAATGTGCCGGCGCGCAGTGGTGCGGTGTTGGTGTTGACCAGCGCGCCCTTGCCGGCTGCACCGGCGGCAGTGACTGACCTGACAGTCAGTGGTGTAACGGCTTCTTCTGTGGCGCTGAGCTGGAGTGCGGCTTCGGGTGCCAACGGCTACTACGTGTATCGCAGCCTGTTGTCTGGCGGCGGCTATCAGCTGCTGGGTGCCACGGTAGGGACAACCTATACCGATACCACGGTTCAGGCCGGGGTCGGTTATTACTATGTGGTTGTGGCGGTTGATACAACGACCTGGCTGCAAAGCGGCTGGTCGAACGAGGTGTGGGCGGTGCCAGCCTACGTGATTGGCTGGGCTGGGCTGGATTCGCCAGCGACGATCACGCACACCATTGGCATCACGCCGACGCCTTACATTTATGGCCAGGCCTACATCGCCGGGGTGACGAGCTTGCCAGGGCAAACGCCGACGCTGCGCGCTCAGCTTGGTTATGGGCCGACCGGCACGGCGCCTTCTGGCTGGAGCACCTGGGTTGAGGCTGCGTTTGACAGCGATGTTGGCAACAATGATCAGTTCAAGGCACGGTTGTTGCCGGAAATGCTGGGCGTGTATGATTATGTATATCGCTTTACGACGAATGACGGCTATTCGTGGTATTATGCGCAGCTGGGCGGTGGCTTTGATGGCAACAACCCGGCAAACAACCCGGGCGTTTTGACCGTGATTGCTTCTGCGGATACAACCGTACCAACCGCACCGGTGTTGAGCGTGAGCGATTGGGGCGCAAGCTTCATTGACCTGGAATGGACGGCCTCTACGGATAATGTGGCTGTCTATGCTTATGATGTCTATCGCTCTGCGACCTCTGGTGGCCCTTGGACGAAGCTGGCGCGCGTCTATGCACCTGATTTGACCTATCACGATGCAAGCGTTGCAACCGGTCAGACCTACTACTATGTGGTCAAAGCGTTGGATACAAGCTTCAACCCCTCGCCGCTCTCCAATGAGGTCAGCCATGCTGCTGAGCCCAAATTGGTGGCGGTGACCTTTGAGGTGACGGTGCCAGGTTTCACCCCGGGCACGGTGTTCTTGACCCGCACCATCAACCCGGATGGCACGGTGGGCGGTTGGTCGCCGAATGCAAGCCCGCTCAACAAGATCAGCGATACCTTGTGGACGCGCACTTTCAACATCCTTGAAGGGCAGCAAATGGAATTCAAGTTTGCGCGCGGTTCGTGGGATACGGTGATGAAGGGTGCAGATGGCAATGAAGAGCTTGCGAACTTGAGCCTGACGGTAGATTACGGTACCAATGGAACGCAGACCTTTGCCTATACGGTGCTCAACTGGCGCGACCCGATTGTGACCGCCTTCAGCCCGGCGGATGGGGCAACCGGTGTGCCGGTGACTACGCCGGTGACTGTCACCTGGAGTCAGGCGATGGCGGCGAATACAAGCTTTAGCGTAACTGGCCCGGGCGGAGCGGTGAGCGGCACGTTTGCCTATGATGCGCCAAGCCGCACGGTGACCTTTACCCCCGATAGTCCCCTGGCCTACAGCACGACCTATACCGTGTTGGTGACGGGGGCCGTGGATGCCGGTGGCGATGTGCAGCAGGTGCCGGTCACATGGAGCTTTACGACCGAATCTGCGCTGTATGGTGTGCTCTTGACCCCGCCGACAGCGAGCAATTCACAGGCGCCGGGGCAGAGTGTCACGTATACCCTCACCGTGCAGAATACGGCTGCGGTGACGGATACGTTTGACGTGAGCGTCAGCAGCGTTTGGACGGCGACTCCTTCGGTGACGCAGATTACATTGGCAGGTGGCGCAACGACGACCTTCACGGTCACAGTAGTTGTGCCGTGGGGCCCGCCCGGTGCTTCAGACGTGGCAACGGTGACAGTCACCTCGCAATCGGATGCAAGTGCGACGGATAGCTCGACGTTGACTACCAGCACGGCCGCACTCTATGCATTGTCGGTCTCGCCTACTGCGGATAGCGGCAGTGCACACCCGGGGCGTTGGGTAACCTATACCCTAACGGTGACGAATGATGGCAATGGCAGCGATGTGTTTACAATTGAAACTTCGTCTGCCTGGGTTGTGTTGGTGAACCCTGTCGGTCCGCTGACGCTTGCTTCTGGCGCATCGGCGACGGTGCAAGTGATGGTGCTTGTGCCGGGGGGTACGCCTGCGGGCACAAGTGACATACAGCAAGTTTCCTTTACATCACAGGGAGATGCGGATGTCACTGAGACGGTCGTCTTGACGACAACCGCGCTGCAACCGCTTTTGTATCTGCCGACGATTTTGCGCTAATCTGGCAATGTGGGTGTAAAAAAGAGGGGCTGCCCGTCGGGCAGCCCCTCTTGGTTCTATTTTGAGGTTGGCTTTTTGTCTTGAGTGGGGGTGGGTGCAGCTGGGGCGGCGGAGGGGGCAGTGACCGTGCTGCTGAGAGCATCAAGCAGGCGCACAACCTGATATTGCGAATTTTGCTCGGCGGTGAGCAGCGTTTCGATGATTTCATAAGCACCCAAAACGCGCTCAACCAGTGCATTGGCATCCACGGGGGTGCCTGGCTTGTGTTCCAACAGTGCCAGGATCATCATCCACCAGCAGAACTCGGTGAACGATTCTTTGTTGAACCATAGCACGTCTTTGTAGCGATTGATGCCCAAGAAGCGCTGGATCTCAATTTCACCTAACCAGGTTTCGAGGATGCGACGTACCGGCAGATGACCTAAGGTGCTGTACCAGTTTTGTTGACCGATGAGCAGGCGCAGGGTCAGGGTGGATCGTCGGGCGGCTTCTTCATCTAATCCGGCAGCCTGGGCGGCCTCGCTGAGCAATTTACCCAATTGCCATTCGTCCATCCAACTTTGGGTTTGTGCGGCGTTGCCTTCGTTGCCGGCCAGGTAGCCCAGATTGTGGACAAAGGCCCAATGCAGCAAGGCGCTCCAGCGTTCGGGTTGATTGGTGAGGTTGGACTGCAGGTATTGCAGCGCGGCGCTGAACTTGCGCCCGCCCGGCAAGGGGAAGCGCTCTTCAAGGATTGGCAGGGAGAGGATGGTTTCAAGGTCAGCGCGCAGTGAGGCCAGAATGGCTTGTTGATTTTGGCCATTACCGGTGAGGTTGAGGATGCCCTGCAAGACGGGCGCCATTTTTTGCTCGGCTTCGTCCAGCAAGTGAACGGGCAAGGCTGGTTGGCTGGGGCTGAGGCGGCTTTGCAACAGGTAATGGTAATAGCCGGCGTTGGCAATTTGACGGAAGGGTTGCTGAATGGGTTGCAAGAACAATTCTTTGAGGGCGCCCTCAATGCTTGGCACGCCGCGCCCGTTCAGATATTGGCATAAGCGGCCATAGGAACCATAGCCATCTTCCTCCACCTGACGGAAATCGAGGAAGACGAAATACTTGTAAGCGCCAAGTTCGAGGTAGAGGCCTTTCTCCGCTACATCCAGGGTGGGGGTGATGAATTCCAGCCCGCTGATGTGATCGCGGAAGATGAGATAGCGGTTGGCAGCTGGTTGCAGGTTGAGGCCCTGAGCGAGCGTCTTTTGCACAATGCGCCGCTCGCTGCCTTCTTTGACGGAGTAGCCAACTGAGGTGCGGATCCAACCGCGTGCCTCGCCGAATTTGTTGTTGTAAACAATTAGAGAGCGTTCGCTTCCGGCGCCGTTGGAATAGGCATAGACATCTTCGTTGACCATGCCGTTGGTGCCGTAGAAGTCGTAGAGCAAGAAGTTCTCTACCCCGGCATACATCCAACGGCGGTGCAAGAGCGGGAAGACCTCGCGCTCGTGGCGGGCAACGAGATCGGCATCTACACTCTCATCCCAATAGGCACGGC
>JAIWNK010000135.1 GCA_020216845.1 Anaerolinea sp.
GGAATTCCATGCCATATTTTTCGGCAAAGCCTTCAATTTGTCCATGGCCGAACATGGGCAAGCCCGGCAGGGTGGAAAGCAAGATGCAAATGCCAAAGTATTTATCGCCCTTGCCAAATTGGTCCACGGCAGTGCGTTCGTCGGGGTTGTTCATGAAGCTGACGTAGCGCTTGAGGATTTCGGGGTCAAATTCGAGGGTGTTTTTGATGACGGTGCGATAATTGGCGTTATCCTCATTGCGCAGCATGTTCATGAAGGCGCTGTTGTAGACGCGGTGCATACCAAGGGTGCGGACGAAATAGCCTTCCATCAGCCAGAAGGCTTCTGCCAACAGCAGGGTGTCGGGGGCCTCTTGGGCGACGCGATCCACAACTTCGCGCCAAAATTCGGTTGGCATGGCGGCGTCGAAGTCTTCTTTGGTCAGGCCATGCTCGGCGCGCGAGGGAATGTCTCCGCCGCTGCCGGGTTGTGGATACCAGAGGCGCTGATAGTGGCGTTTGGCAAGTGTCATGGCGGCATCGAAGCGAATGATGGGGAAACGCCGTGCCACAGCCAAAATGGTTTGGATGACGGCTTCGCGCACTTCGGGATTGAGGTAATTGAGCTGAGCGGTGTCATTCCAGGGCATGGAGGTGCCGTCATTGCCGTGATAGATGTAGCGCACCTCGCCGGTTTGATTATCGGTGCGTTTGAAGACAACGGCGGCATCGTTGCGGGTGAAATAGTGATCTTCGATTTGAATGCGCACACGCGGGTCGGCGGAGAGGTCACCGCCTTCGAAGCTGTAGGAAGGGAAGGGGCTGTAAGGCAGAGAGATGAACCAGTCGGGGTGTTCCACAACCCAAGGAGAATCAATGCCCATGTGATTGGGCACCATGTCGCTTGCCAGGCGGATGCCACGTTGCCAGGCGCGCTCGCGCAGATTGCGATAGGCCTCTTCGCCGCCCAGGTCATCGGCGATGCGGTAATCGTAGAGCGAGTAGGCCGAGGCGATGGCCTCGGGGTTGCCGCACCATTGCTTGATGGTGGCCGAGGCACGGCTGCGTTCCCATAGGCCAATAAGCCATAGGCCAGTGAAGCCCCAGCGTGCCAGGTCGTCGAGTTCCTGATCGGGGATTTGGTCGAGGTGATGGATGGGCTGATTGTATTTGCGGGAGAGCTGATCGAGCCAGACGTAGGTATTTTTGGCAATCAAAACCAGGTTGGGCATCCATTCGCGATCAGGGCTGAAGTTTTCAACCTCACCGGCGCTGCCCAGGCTCAGGGCGCTATCAAAGGTGGGAATGAGGGCCGGGCCGGGGCCAAGGAAGGGTAATTTGTTTTCTTCTTTGATGAAATCCAGGCTGCTGAGCAGGCGGTAGAGGAAACTGCCCAGCAATTCGCCCCAACGTTGACGGATAAATTCCAGCTGACCTTCAATGGAATTGGGTGAGGCCAGAGCCGGGGCGCGCAGCATATCAATGATGTGTTGGTTGTCGGGGCCAAAGCGCGGCTTTTTTTCAAAAAAGCGATAGAGTTCGGTCTGAATTTGGGTGTAAGCGGTGTTTGTGGCCAGGTTTGTATCGCTGAACAGCTCAAAGTAGGATGTTAGGGCTGGGTTTTGGTTGGCGATATATAACATGAGCATTTCTTCAAGGGCGATGGCGCGATGGCTGAGCCCTTCGCTGCTGCCAGCCAAATATTCGGCGGTGCTGAGCTGTTGCTGATAGACTGCAACGGGCGGAAATTCGTTGGTGAAGGCTTCCAGGGCGTGATTGAGGCGCTCCTTGCCCAGGGTTGCTTCGAGGGCCTGAACAGCCTCTTCGGTGACCAGGGGTGCTTTTTGCTTACGGTATGTGGCAAGAACGAGGTGGAGGATTTCGTCTAACAGACCCATGGCGTTGATTTCGCTGGCCCGCACCGTGCGTTCGGGGAAGTTGGCAAGGTCTCGTTTTTGATTAATTTTTTGAGCAAACAGTCGGGCGGCATGGAAATTTGCAAAGATGACGTTGCCGTTGAAGCGGAACAATAGTTGATCAAATTGATAGCGATCACGGGATTGCCGCGAAACATGGAATTCGAACATAGAATCCTCCTCGACAAGAATGGCGATCAAAAGAATTATACTACAGCCGCAGATGCAGGAGCAGCGAGAAGGGGGATGATTTGCGATCAGCAGAGAAGGGGGAGTTTTTTAGAAATTGCCTGTTGACTTGGTATGTTTTTCGTGCTATGCTATAGACATGTAAGATATTAGATATAATATCATTGATATAAAAGCCCATGGATACAATCAACGATTCAGAACTTGTAACACATAAGCAACTCCGCCGTTGGGTGGCGGACCGGTTGCGTGCCGATATCCTCGAAGGCCGTTTGCGCCCAGGCGAGTGGTTGCGTCAGGAACGTTTGGCTCAAGAATATGGCGTCAGTCAGATGCCGGTGCGCGAGGCTTTGAAGGAGCTCGTCGCCGAAGGTTTGGTGGAGCATGTGCCCTACCGCGGTGTGCGGATTGTTACCTTCACCGTGGCCGACGTGGAGGACTTATATGCCATCCGGAGTGACCTGGAAGGACGGGCGGCGCGGGCGACTGCGTTGCGCATTACACCAGAAGAGTTGGCAGAGCTGAAAGTGATGTATGAGCAAATGAAGCTGTGTCAGTCGCCGGATGATTTGCGGCGTTACCGCGAAGTCAACCGGCGGTTTCATCTCTACATCATTGCCGCCAGCAAACGCCCTTACCTGATCCGTACTCTGACCCAAATGTGGGATGTGTTCCCGACGATGTTGTGGAGCAATTTTGCGGTCACAGCGGCGCGCTCTTTGCCTGCCCGTGACCAAATGGACTGGCAAGAGCACGAGGCCATTTTGCAGGCCTTGGAACGGCATGATGGGGAAGGGGCCGAGGTGTTGATGCGCAGGCATATACAGACTGCTGGAAATGAGCTGATTGCTTTCTTGCGGGAGAACAGTTGATGGGCTTGCTGATGGCAATGGGCGGTGCAGTGGCGCTCGATGGGGCGGCGATGGCCGTCTTCCTGGATGCTTGTGCTGCGAATGGGCAGAATGTGGCGATTTTGCCGACTGCCTCGGCATTGCCGGATGCCGGCGCAGAATTGGCGGCGGTGTTGACCGAGCGCGGCCTGCGGGTGAATTTGCTGCCGGTGCATTCGCGTGAGCAGGCCAATGACCCGGAACTTGTCGCTGTGTTGCGTCAGGCCGGTGCCATTTTTATGACCGGCGGCAATCAGCTGCGTCTGACGGCTTGTTTGGGTGGCACGTTGCTACATCAGGCCATGTTGCAGGCCTGGCGGGCCGGGGCCGTGGTGGCGGGCACTTCGGCGGGGGCGGCGGTGCTCTCGGCGATCATGATTGCGTATGGTCGCTCAGGGTCGGCGCCGCGTCCCGGGCTGGCGCAGTTTGCCCCTGGGCTTGGCTTCCGTGAGGATCTGATCTTCGATCAACATTTTCGGCAGCGCAATCGTTTGGGGCGCCTGCTATACGCGTTGGCGTTCAACCCTGGCTTGTTGGGCGTGGGCGTGGACGAGAATACCGTGGCTGTTTTGGATGGGCAAATGGTGCGTGTGGTTGGGGCAGGGGCGGTGACGATTGCTGATGGTCAATCTCTGAAGGCAAACAACGTTGCAGAAATTACCAATGGGTTGGTGGCGATTAGTGGGGTCATGCTGCATGTATTAACCTCGGGCAGTGTTTTTGATGTTCAGACGCGCACGGCCAGTATTCCGGTTGTGCCTTTATCTGTGGAGTAGTTGCGTAGACACATTGTTCTGATGGAGGTGATTTCTTCCTGCTAATCGCTTGCATTGTTTGTAGTTGTTCCATCCATTGGGGATGGCATGTTCAACCGATTTTCTAGTTTCTGGAGGAGAAATGAAGACGTTGAAAGGTTTATTGATGGTGGTTGTGCTGGCCTCGTTGTTGCTGAGTGCCTGCAACCAAACGCAAACGGCGACGACGGTGGCAACAAAGGCCCCCGAAGTCAAGCCGACCGAGGCTTTGCCGACCCCGGCGCCGACTGTTGACCCGAACGCGGTGCAGACGGGTGGCACGGTCATCATTGGCACCCCGCAAGAGCCGAGCGTGCTCAATCCGCTGCTGGCCTCGTCCTCGATTGAGGATGCCATTGGTTCGTTGATCATCGAAGGCCTGGTGCAGGTGGATGCAGATGGTAAGTATGCTGCTGTGCTGGCGGAAGAGCTGCCGACTGTTTCGGATGATGGCCTGGTGGTGACCTATAAACTGCGCAAAGGCGTCAAGTTCTCGAACGGGGATCCTTTCACCTGCGCGGATGTGCAGTTCACCCTGGATGCAATTCTTTCTGACCTTTCGCAGGTCAGCACATCGGGCTATAGCGATATTGAAAAACTGGAATGCCCGGATGACTATACCGTGGTGTTGACGTATGCGGAAGTGTATGCGCCCTATCTGCGCTTGTTCAGCTACATTCTGCCACGCGCAGCCGGTGACCTGGCGCAATTGGATAGCTGGGATTTCAACCGCAATCCGATTGGCACAGGCCCCTGGATGTTGAAGGAATGGAAAGCCGGCGATAGCATGACGCTGGTCAAGAATCCCAATTATCGCGAAGCGGGCAAGCCCTATCTTGATCAACTCATCGTCAAGATTTTGCCAAGCCGCGAAGTGGGCATGCAGGCATTGGGCAACGGCGAAATTCATATCCTGTGGGATTTGGTGGAAGCTGACTTCCCGGCCCTGGCGCAGATGAAAGACAAGGGTGTGAGCTATGCTGGTGCGGTGACGGGCGAAAATGAGTTGTTGCTCTTCAACCTGGCTGATCCGGCGGTGGATGCTCCCGCGGACCCGGCTGCCAACCCGCATCCGATCCTGAGCGATGTGCGCGTGCGCGAAGCCATTGTTCTGGCGATTGACAAGCAATTGATTGTGGATACCTTGCTTTCGGGCAACGTTAAGGTTGGTACAACCGTGTTGCCGACAGGGCAGTTTGCTTGCCCGCAACCACCGACGGCCTATGATGTGGAAAAAGCCAAGGCTTTGTTGGAAGAGGCTGGTTGGAAGCCCGGCGCAGATGGCATTCGTGAGAAGGATGGCAAGCGCATGAGCCTGAAGATTACGACAACCTCTGGCAACAAGCTGCGTGAACAGACCGAGCAGGTGTTGGTGGAAATGCTGCGTGAGGTTGGCATTGAACTGGTGATCGAGAATGTGCCTTCGGACGTGTTGTTTGCTGGTTGGGGTTCCAATGGTATGCGCAAGCATGGCGCCTTTGATATCTTGCTCTACACAACTGGCCCTGGCATTGATCCGGATAGCCATCTCTACAGCAACTATCATTCTGACAATATTCCCACTGCTGAGAATGAGGGTGTGGGTGCCAACTACTCGCGCTACATCAACCCGGATGTGGATCAGTGGTTGGATGATGCAGCGGTAATTACCAATACTGAGGCACGCCGTGAGCTGTATTGCAAGGTTGCTGAACAGCTGAACAAGGATATTCCGCGAGCGTATCTATATGAACGGTTGCTCTTGAGTGGCTACCGTGTTGAGCTGCAAAACCTGCGGGTTTCGCCGGGCCCAAGCGATTTCACCTGGGGCTCTCAAAACTGGTGGCTTCGCAAGTAAGCCTTCCTGAGGAATGATTTTGGGAGGGGTGTTGGCGATACAAGTCGCCAACACCCGCTCTCCCCGGCAGTACGAATTTATGACCTGAGGAGAGGTTGAATGGCCGATTATTTGCTGCGCCGTTTTGTCCAGGCTTTGTTTACATTATTTGTGATCAGCATCATCATCTTTGCCCTGATCAGTTCTGTGCCGGGCGGGATTATGGCCGCCTATGAAGAAAACCCGGATATGACGCAGGCAGATCGGGAACGCATTGAGGCGAAATATGGATTGAATAAGTCCGTGCCGGAGCGTTACCTGATTTGGCTTGGCAACCTTGCCAAAGGGGATTGGGGAAACTCGTTTGTCTCGAAGCGACCCGCAATTCAAGAAATTGCAGATCGTTTGCCGAACACCCTGATTTTGATGGGCGTGGCGTTTGTGGTCACCTTGCTGATTGCCATTCCCTTGGGGGTCTATTCGGCGTTGAGGCAATATTCGTTCTTTGACCATGTGATGACGACGATTGCTCTGGCTGGTCAATCGTTGCCGGTGTTTTGGTTTGGGCTTTTGTTGATCATTTTATTCAGCGTGTTGTTGAAACAGCCCAATGGCGCGCCGCTTTTGCCTAGTTCGGGCATGTACACGCCCGGGGTAGAGCGGACGTTTGCAGATCTGGTGCGACACCTGGTGTTGCCGGTGACGATGTTGGCGCTTGTTTCCGCTGCGGGCTATATGCGCTATATGCGGTCTTCGATGCTGGAAGTGATTCATCAGGATTATGTGCGCACGGCGCGCGGCAAGGGCTTGCCGGAGAAGACGGTCATCTTCCGTCATGCGTTGCGCAATGCACTCATCCCGATTGCAACGTTGATTGGATTGGATTTGCCCTCACTGTTTGGCGGGGCTTTGTTCACCGAGACCATTTTTGCCTGGCCGGGGATTGGACGGCTGTATTTTGATGCCGCGCTGAAAACAGATTATCCGGTCATTATGGCCGTGTTGATGATTTTTGCGGCGTTGATCATCCTTTCAATGCTGCTGGTAGATGTGGTCTATACCTTTCTTGACCCGCGCATTTCTTTATCCTAAGGAGGGTGAGATGAAACAGTTGTCGCCCAAAAAACAAGATGCGCGGCGTTCGTTGTGGCAGGTGTTTTGGCATCAATTTTTCAAGCATCGCATGGCGGTGGTGGGGGCCGTGACGATGGTGGTGATTGTGATCCTGGTGGTTGGTGCTCCGCTGTTTACCCGCTATACACCGTTCAAGCAAGATTTGCGCAATCGTTTTGACCCGCCTTCAAGTCAGCATTGGATGGGGACGGACGATTTGGGGCGCGATTTGTGGACGCGCGTGCTGTATGGTGGGCGTATTTCGCTTTCGGTTGGGCTGCTTTCGATGGCGGTGGCGGTCGTCATTGGCACGGTGATCGGGCTGGTTTCGGGTTATTTTGGCGGTTGGGTGGATGCAGTGTTTTCGCGGCTGACGGAGATTTTTCTCTCGGTGCCGCGTTTGTTTGTGCTGTTGGTGCTGACTACTTTTTTGCGTCAGGCCAAGATTCCGGGAATTCAGCCCGGTTCGTTTTGGCCGATTGCGTTGGTGATTGGTGCTTTGGCCTGGATGAGTGTGGCGCGCCTGGTGCGTGGCACGACGCTGGCGATGCGTGAGCGTGAATTTGTGCAGGCAGCGCGCATGATTGGGGCAACGGATGGCCGCATTTTGTTTCGGCATATTTTGCCGAATGTATCTTCGCCAATCATTGTGGCGGCAACGTTGGGGTTGGCCGGGGCCATCATTACCGAGTCTGGACTTTCTTATTTGGGGTTTGGTGTGCAGTTGCCAACGCCGACTTGGGGCAATATGCTGAGCAATACACAAAGTCAGATGTTGACGGCACCATGGACAGCAATTTTCCCCGGGATGATGATCTTCATTGTTGTGATTGCAATCAATTATTTGGGCGATGGTCTGCGTGATGCGCTAGACCCGCACCATGTTGAGAAATGAATATGACGAAGAAATTTTGGCTTGTCCTGTTGATTTTGGTGGGGCTGATGGCAGGCGGGTTGAACCGGTCAGCGGCGCACGCGCAACAGTCGGTGCAGCGTTGGTTGGCACCGATCGGCGGTGGCTATGCGGATGTGTATGCTGGCTATTGCGCCCGTGTGGTCTCGCTGGCGCGCAACAATCAGGTGAATATCCTTGTCTTGGGCATGACGTATTCGACCAATGCGCAAAGCATTACCGAGGCGGAGCGGCAGGTCAATCTGCGCGATGCGGAAGAGCGGCGCTTTCAGGTGGAACAGGCCTGTCAGCGTGCTGCGCCTGCGGGGGTGACTTCTCGGGCGGTGCTTGCACCAATTTTTACCCGCAGCGATGCCATGGATGAGCAGCAGGTTCGCCAATATTTTTCGGATGATTTGACCGCGGTTTTCTTTCTCGGTGGTGATCAGAAAGTGGCCATGCAAGTGATTGCCGGCACGCCGCTTGAGGCGGCTTTGCAGGCCGCCTATGCGCGCGGGGTGGCGATTGGCGGGACGAGCGCGGGCAGCGGGTTGCAGGCGGCTACCATGTTGGCCGATTACAACCCGAATTTTGCAGCTGATAACGCACTGGATTTTGGCGCACCAGAGGTGTGGAACACGGCGGAGCGACATGGTTTGCCTTTTGGGCTGCAGGCAGCAATCCTTGATCAGCATTTTCAACAACGCGGGCGGATTGGACGCTTGCTGAACGCGCTTGCTTTGCCAGACGTGCCGCATGTAGGCGTTGGCGTGGATGCATATACTGGCGTGTGGGTGGCGGATGAAACCCGTTTGCAGGATGTGTTTGGTCTGTATGTGGTGACAATCCTAGATGAAGAGACTTATCATGCAGCACAGGGGGTGCGCTATGTTGGCAAGGATCATACGCTGAGCTTGCGCAATGTGTTGGTGCATTTGCTGGCGCCGGGTGACTTTTCTTATGATTTGCAAAGCAGGCAACATTCGTTGCAGCCTGCGCCAACAACCTTGCAGCGTGATTTTGCTGCTCTGCGCGCACCGGTTGGGGCGGGGCCGTTGTTCGTGGGGGGAAATTTGACCGGCCAAAAGCTGCAGCATCCGGCCGTGCAGCAATTTTTGCAAGCCGCGGGTGGGGATCAGGCGCAGCTGCTGGTGGTGGCGGTTGGCTATCCTTCGCAACGGTCAGCGCTGACTGCTGCTGAGGAGATTTTGAAGGCCTGGGGGGGCAAAGGGCAGGCGTTGGCGCTGATGCCGGGTGAGATATTGACGATTCCGGCAGAGAGCACCGGTGTGTGGGTCATTGGCAAAGACCAATCGCTGGTTGAGCCGATGGGCTTGTTGGCGCTTGCCGAAGCCTGGCGCGCTGGCAAACCCTTGCTGATGGATAATGCCGCTGCTGCGTTGGCGGGCAGTTTTTATTCTGCCCATCCGCCTACACCGCGCGAGTCGGAGCAAGCTGAGGTGGCAACGCAAGGGGCGTTTTTGGCTGGGCGAACTCGTTTGCAGCCTGGGTTGGGGCTAGTGCCGGCTTGTTTTGAGCCGCAGCTACTCAATGACAATCGGGTGGGGCGCATGTTCTCGCTGGCCTACAACCATCCAGAATTGGTGACGTTTGCGCTGATGCAAGATGCAGTGATTGTGGTGACCGACACGGGGGCGCAGGTGCTGGGCGAAAATGCGGTGCTGGCTTTGGATTTGCGGCAGGCAACGCTGGCGCTGGGTGACAATCAGGGTTTTGTGATTGCCAATGGCCTGTTGGATGTGTTTGCTCCGGGAGATGCGATTGAGGCGCTCTCTGTGGAAGAAGCGACACAACGCACGCCGCAGCCGACGCCTGAGCTGGTTTTGCCAACAGCAACTGCGACCATCACTGCAACCACGGCAGCAACGTTGACTGCAACCGCTCAGCCAACCGCTGCATTACCAACCCCAACGACAGCTGCTGTTGCAACAGAGCAACCCGCCTCGCAAGGCAAGTTGCCGAGCTGGGGGTTGTGGGTTGCCGGTGCTTTTTTGGCGGGGGTGTTGGCCTATTGGGTGCTGCGGCGGCCCAAGCGTTAGTTAGCGGAGGTTACTCGGCGCGCAGGATGTGGGTGATGATGTTTGAGCCGCTGCCGCCGATGTTTTGGGCCATGCCAATGCGCGCCCCTTCCACCTGGGTGCCATAGGCTTCGCCGCGCAGTTGTTGGACGACTTCAACGATTTGGTAGATGCCGGTTGCACCAACAGGGTGACCGCGTGCTTTCAGCCCGCCGCGCGTGGCTATTGGAATGCGCCCGGTTGGGCAAATTTCGCCATCCAGCGCCAGGCGCACGCCCTGACCAGGCTCAGCAAAGCCGCAGGCTTCCAAAGAAAGTGCCGCCATGATGCTGAAGGCATCGTGTGCTTCAAAGACATCAATATCTTCTGGGCC
>JAIWNK010000136.1 GCA_020216845.1 Anaerolinea sp.
AATGCCCGCTTGGGCATAGGCGGTGCGTGCAGAGCGTTCAGCTGCGCTGAGGTGGAGCGGCGTTTTGCGTGAGTGCACGGCGATCGTGTCTGTGGCAGCTGCGGAGCCAACCACGCGGATGAAAGGGCGGTTGGGTTGCCGGATGAGCATATCCAGCGGAACGAGGACTGCCGCGGCAGCGCCATCCCCTACGGCAGAAGCATCCATGATGTTGATGGGGTCTGCCACCATGGTCGCTTTCAGGTAGGCTTTTTCATTGATGGCTTTTTGGAAGCGGGCATAGGGGTTATGGACGGCGTTGGCATGGGCATTGATTGAGAAAGGCGCAAAATGCACTTTTTCCCATTTGTATTCGTACATGTAGCGTTGCATAATCAGGGCGTTGAGGGCGACAAACGACAGACCCTGCCCTGCTTCCCAATCCGCGTCTGCTGCGGTGGCAAGCTCGCCCGTGATTTCGCTGCCAGGTGAGTCGGTCATTTTTTCTACACCGACAGCAATGGCGCAATCCATTGCCCCGGAAGCAACCGCCATCAGCGCATTGCGGAATGCGGCGCTACCGGAGCCGCACGCGGCTTCAATGTGGACAGCTTCGCCGTAGGGCATGCCGACCCAATCGGCAATGTAGGTGCCTAGCTGTTGTTGATGATTGGCAGAGCCAGACATCATGTTGCCAACAAACAAACCTTCGGCGCGTTGAATGCCGGCATCTTGCATGGCAGCTAGAATGGCTTCTCCGGCTAGTTCTCGCAGGGATTTATCCCACTGTTCTTCAACTTTTGTTTGCCCAATTCCCAGGATGGCGACAGGACGCATAGAAACCTCTTATTTGAAAAGCTATGTTTGTATTATACGGGCAAGCTCTATCAATAGCTATCACTTTATTGGTTTGTATCAAGTTGTTGCGCGGCGTAACGCAGAAAATAGGCAATGACGCCAAAGGCAATGGCAACGTTGAGGGAGCGTTTGTAGCCTTGCATTGGAATCCAAATGCAGCGTTCGCTTCTTGCAAGCAGGTCAGGGTCTACGCCCGAGACCTCGTTGCCAACGATGAGCAGGATGGGGCGTTGGGGGTGTAGCAGCGGGCCAATTTCGAACAGCGAGGTGGCGTTGGTGCTGACCTCAAGGGCCCACAGGTGCAAGCCGCGTTGCTGTGCATCCTCAGCGGCATCCAAGGCGTTGGGCCAATAGCGCCATGGGACGGCATGTTCGGCGCCCAGGGCGGTTTTGGCTACTTTGGGATGCTCGGGGGTGGGGGTCAATCCACACAGGTGCAGGTGCTGCAAGCCGGCACCATCGGCTGTGCGGAACATGGCGCCAACATTGAAGGTGCTGCGGATGTTGTCGAGCAAGACTTCAACTGCTGGGCCAGGTGGCGGTTGGCTGCTGCGCGGGTTGTCATCGTCGGCGTTGCGGATGGTGGCGACCATGGGGGCAGGGCTGCCGCAGCGCGGGCAAGTTTGCCCCAGCTCGCCCGTTGCCGGGGCGGGAAAACGAAAACGACACAAGCTGTTGCTGCATTGACGGATGATTTCAGACATGGCTTGATTTTATCATCCTGTTCCAAAATGCAGTACAATTTAAATATGAATGCATGGTCTGATGGCTTTGCTCCTGTTTTGTTGGCGTGGTTGGCGTTTTTGGGCGGGCTGTTGTGGCTTTTGAAGATTGGGTTTCGGCGCGGACGTTTGTTTTGGGGGATGGTGGCTTTGACGGGGGCGTTGGGGGTGGTGACGGTGTTGGTGAAGTTGCAGCTGTGGGGCGGGGCCTGGTTGATGTTGGATGGCGTGCTGATTGCCTGTGCCATTGCGTTTCCGATGATGTTGCAACGGTTGCGGCGTCAGCGGGCAGAAATTGACCGTCTGGAACGGATTGTTGAGGCGCGCTCGGATCGGGTGACGGCATTGGGACATGAGATTCGCACTCCTTTGGCAATGATTAAGGGAGCGAGTGATTTGCTGTTGGAGGGCAAACCGGGGCCGTTGACGGAACATCAGCTCAATTTCGTTCGGACGGTGAATCAGAATTGTGAACAGATGATTTTGCTGGCTGAGGATTTGTTGGTGCAGGCGCGCATTGAGGCAGGGTTATTCAAGCTGCGATTGGAACGATTGGATTTAAAAGATTTGATCTATCGCATCGTCAAGGATGCCCGTACAATTGCTGAGCAACGCGGGCAAACCATTCGTATTGATGCGCCACAAGTGATGACCCCTGTGCATGTGGACCCGCGTTTAATCCGGCAGGCGATGATGAATTTGTTAACCAATGCCAGCCGGCACACCTCGCACGGGGGGCACATTTACGTGTCCCTGGCCGAAAACGATGATCGGGTGGTGGTTTCGGTGATGGATGATGGCGCGGGCATGTCGGCAGAAGAGAAGAATAAGTTGTTTCAGCGCTTCTCCAGCGGTCGCCCTTTGGGCGATGGAACCGGGATGGGGTTGGTGATTACTCGTCAGATTATTGAGCTGCACGGTGGAATAATGATGGTAGACACAACGTTGGGGAAGGGGACGATGTTTTTGTTTTCGATTCCGCGTTTGCAGGTGGATGATGAGAGATAAACCGTTGATTCTGGTGGTGGATGATGAGCCGCAAATGGTTGGGATTGTGACATTTGCGCTTGAGTCGCAAGGGTTTGATGTGGTGCGTGCCTACGATGGTCAACAGGCTTTGCAAATTGTGGAGCAAGTGCACCCCGATTTGGTGGTGTTGGATGTGATGATGCCCAAGGTGGACGGATTTAAGGTTTGTCAGCAGGTGCGGCTAAAGACGAGCATTCCGGTTTTGTTGCTGACGGCCCGCACTGAAGATGAAGATGTAATCCATGGGTTAGAGCTGGGAGCAGACGATTATGTGATGAAGCCGTTCAATCCGCGCGCTTTGGCATTGCGCGTTCAGGCCATTTTGCGCCGCTGCGGTTGGGGGGATGAGCGACATTTGTTGAGCGTGCGTGAGCTTGTGCTGGATTTGGATACGCATCAGGTGACGGTGCGCGGTCAGGCTGTGGCGGTGACAGTGAACGAGTTTGAATTGTTGCGACAATTGATGTTGAATGCTGGGCGAGTGATTTCGTGGCAGGCTTTGCTGAAAGAGGTTTGGCAGATTGACGTATGGGATGGTGGCAAGGAGATGGTCAAGACGGCGGTTTATCGGTTGCGGCAGAAGATAGAAATTGAACCCGACCATCCGGATTACATTATTACTGTGCGCGGCGTGGGCTATTCGTTGCAACCCTAACTTTGTGACGATTCTGTGACCGAACTGTTACCAGAAGGAAACTGTCCCCGTCAATTCTTAATGCTATTCTTATCTTGTCGTTTGAACTCTTTTTTTTCAGGAGAAACAGGATGAGAGGCTATGTGAAAGTTTTTGTTTTTTTGGTTGTCATCATGGCAACCGTATTGTCGGGCTGCAAAACGCAGCCAACTGAGCAGGCAAAACCTGCTGTGGGCGGCAAGTTGACGGTGCTTTGCACCCCACAGGAAGACTGGTGCGTAGCGTTGACACAAAAATTCCAGGCTGATACGGGCATTGAAACCAATTATGTCCGCTTATCAAGCGGCGAATCGGTTGCTCGTCTGCGCGCCGGCAAGGATAACCCAGAGTTCGATGTTTGGTTCGGCGGCCCAGCAGATGGGTATATGGTGGCCAAAAATGAAGGCCTGTTGGAGCCCTACGTTTCGCCGAACGCAGCTGTCATTCCGGACGCGTTGAAGGATAAGGATGGCTATTGGACGGGGATTTATGTCGGCGCATTGGGCTTCTGCTCGAACAAGAAGGTGCTTGATAGCTTGGGCCTTCCGGTGCCGACTTCCTGGCAGGATTTGCTTGACCCGAAGTATAAGGGGCAGATTGCCATGGCGCATCCTGCGACTTCTGGCACGGCCTTCACTGCTTTTTGGACGGTGGTGACGCTGAATAACTATGATATTGACGCGGCTTTCACGTATTACAAGTCGTTGCACAACAACATTTTGCAATACACTAAGACGGGTTCGGCCCCCGGTCCAATGGCAGGACGTGGCGAAATTGCAACGGCAATCATTTTCTCACACGACTGTGTCAAATATCAGGAAGAGGGCATGACTGACCTGGTGATTAGCTTCCCGAAAGAAGGCACTGGTTACGAGATTGGTGGTGTTGGCATTGTGAAAGGGGCAAAGAACCCTGATGCGGCCAAGCTGTGGATTGATTATGTGCTGACGGCCAAGACGCAAGAGCTGGCGGCGACGGTCAAATCCTTCCAGTTACCGACCAATCCGGATGCAAAGGTGCCGGAAAAGTCGGTCAAATTGGCGGATGTGAAACTGGTGGATTACAATTTCACCAAATCAGCTGAGGCCAAGAAGGGGATCACCGAACGCTTTGATGCGGAAATTGCCCCTGCGCCCAAAGAGTAATCGGGCGTAAGCGCGCGGCACCTGGCATGACAGGCCGAGCTGAAAACAAGACCCGTTATGCCAGGTGCAAGTTTTTTTTGAAGATTGGGGAAGGCGGTTTTTAATGCAATCTTTGTCACTCAATCGTTCGTTGCGGGAATATCGGCGTTTGGCTTCGGATTGGACGTTGCTCCTCGGCCTGGTGGTCGTGGTGGTGTTCCTGGCGGTGGCTATTGTTTGGCCATTGTTGAAAATTTTGGGCGTGGGGTTCTCGGCAGATGCATTGGCGCTATATCGCAAGTATTTTTCTTCGCCAGTGTATTTGCGGATTATGTGGAATACGGTTGAATTGGGGCTGGTTGTTGGGGCTGTTGGCACCTTGTTGGGCTTTCTGTTTGCCTATGTGCAGGTGCGCTTGGATGTGCCCTTGAAGAAATTTATGAATCTGATGGCGCTGTTGCCGATCATTAGTCCGCCGTTTGCGGTGGCGACTGCTGCAATTGTGTTGTTTGGGCGCGGGGGGCTGATTACTTATCAGCTGTTTGGGATTCGCAATAATTTGTATGGCTTTCGCGGGCTGGTGTTGGTACTTTCGCTGTCGCTGTTTACGGTGGCCTATTTGAACCTTAAGGGAATGATGGAAGCTCTGGACCCAGCCTTGGATGAGGCAGCAACCAATTTGGGCGCGAACAAGTGGGCGGTGTTCCGCACGGTCACGCTGCCAATGCTCATCCCGGGCATTGCCGGGTCCTTTTTGTTGCTGTTTGTTGAGGCAATTGCTGACCTGGCCAACCCATTGGTCTTGGGGGGAGATTTTACGGTGTTGGCTTCGCGAGTGTATATTGCGATTTCGGGTGAATATGATACGTTGGCGGGGGCAGTTTTGTCTTTGATTTTGTTGGTGCCTTCGCTGACGGTGTATTTGGTGCAACGGTATTGGGTGAGCCGCAAGTCGTTTATTTCGGTGACGGGCAAGCCTTCGGGGCGGCATCAATCCATTCGCAATCCGTTGGTGCGTTGGGGCTTGTTTGCGGTGGTGATGCTCATCTCGCTGCTGATTTTGATGTTGTATGGGACGGTGGTGGTGGGGGCCTTTACCAAGCTGTTTGGAATTAATTTTGACTTTACGCTGGCAAACTTTGAGTTTGTGATTATGGGGTTGGGGTCACAGGCAATGGGCGATACTTCGGCAATGTCGGCTATTTCGACGCCGATTGCGGGTTTGCTGGGCATGGTGATTGCCTGGCTGGTGGTGCGCAAGTCGTTTGCCGGGCGGGCGGTGTTGGATTTTGTGGCCATGTTGGGCATTGCAGTGCCGGGGACGGTGTTGGGCATTGGCTATTTGCTGGCTTTCAATGCGCCCTTGAAGATTGGCAACAACGTTCTCTTGCCGGCTTTGGCGGGAGGCACGGCTTTGGCAGGGGGCTGGATTGCAATTATCCTGGCGTATGTGGTGCGCAGTGTGCCGGCGGGGTTGCGCGCTGGGGTGGCTTCGTTGCAGCAAATTGACCCGGCGATTGAAGAGGCCTCGATTAGTTTGGGAGCGGATAGTTCGGTGACATTCCGAAAAATAACTTTGCCGCTCATCCGTCCGGCCTTTTTTACGGGGTTGGTATATAGCTTCGCGCGTGCCATGACTTCACTTTCTGCGGTCATCTTTTTGGCAACACCCGAAGCCAAGATTATGACAGCGCAGATTTTGAATGAGGTGGACGCTGGACGGTTTGGTAATGCGTTTGCTTATTGTGTTATTTTGATTGGATTGGTGCTGGCGGTGATTGGCTTGTTGTATGTGGTGGTGGGCACCTCCAATGGGGTGGAGCGCGATTTGGGTCGCGCACGATAGGTCTGGAAATAAAAGGAGAATGCCATGAGTGAACAGACTGAAACGGGTGCGCTGCGCCTGGAAAATGTGACCAAGATTTTTGGACAGGGAAGCAGTCAGGTTCGCGCGGTGGATGATGTTTCGTTAACAATCCAAAGCGGCGAATTTGTGACCCTGTTGGGGCCTTCGGGTTGTGGCAAGACAACGACTTTGCGTCTAATTGCTGGTTTTGAGTTTCCAACGAGCGGACGGTTGTTGCTGGATGAGAAAGATATCGCCAATGTGCCGCCGAATTTGCGTCCAATGGCAATGGTGTTTCAAAGTTATGCGTTGTTTCCCCATTTGAACGTGTTTGAGAATGTGGCCTATGGGCTGCGTTTGCGCAAAATGCCCGAGGCAGAGATCAAAGAAGCGGTTAATATTGTGTTGCACATGATGAATCTGGTGGGGTTGGAACGCCGCAACCCGAATCAGCTTTCGGGTGGGCAGCAACAGCGGGTGGCTTTGGCGCGCGCCATGGTGATGAAGCCAAAATTGTTGCTGTTTGATGAGCCGCTTTCCAATTTGGATGCCAAACTGCGCACGCAAATGCGCATGGAAATTCGTCGTCTGCAACAACGTATGGGCATTACCAGCGTATATGTAACGCATGACCAAATGGAGGCCATGAGCCTTTCTGATCGTGTGGTGGTGATGAACCGGGGTAAGATTGAACAGGTAGGCACGCCGGAGGAAATTTATCAACGTCCGGCGACTATGTTTGTGGCCGATTTTATTGGCCGGGCAAACTTTGTCGAGACCGATGTGCTGGCGTTGGATGGCCGTTTGGCAATTGTGGATGTGTATGGGCAGAAGGTGCAATTGGCTTGCAGCCCTGAAATTCGCGTCGGACAAAAGGCGTATGCAATGATCCGCCCGGAAGCGATTAACCTGAGCTCTCGCACCAGCAATTACATGGCAGAGGTCAAGACGGCGGTATACCTGGGTAACTCGGTAGAATATGAGGTTGAAATTGAGCAGAATCTGCTCAAGGTGGTAGATTATGACCCAACGCCCGGTATGATGTTCCGCGAAGGGTCTTTTGTTAGCATGACCTTTGACCCGGAGCGCAGCTATTTGTTGCCCAAGTGAAAGGGCGGGAATTTTGCAATGAATTAGGCAGCACATTGTGTTGCCTAATTTTTTTGGGGGGTTGCAGTCTGACCAAAAGCGAGTACAATCAGGGCGTTGATAACCTGGGTCGGAGGTGCTGCTATGTTGACAATTTATAAGACGACCGATAAGGGGTTAGAAAAATTTGACGAAGTGGTGCCGAATTGTTGGGTGGACCTGACCGACCCAACAACGGATGAGATGGAGCGCATCAAAGCGGAAGGTGTGCCGCATGACTTTTTAATCTATCCTTTGGATATAGATGAGCGATCGCGCACGGAGCGAGAAGATGATGGCACGCTGTTGGTGGTGTTGCGCATTCCGTATTATGCTGGGCCCAAAGAGGATGTGCCATATCGCACCATGCCGCTTGGCATTATTCTGACGAGCCAATTTATTGTCACGGTTAGCCGTTACCCGAACGAGATTACCCAGGAATTTGCCAAAGGACGGGTGCGCGGCCTGGCAACGGCCAAGCGCTATCGTTTTGTGTTGCGGTTGTTGTTGGCGGTTGCCAGCAAGTATTTGCAATATTTGCGTGAAATCAATCATCTGGTGGATGAGGTGGAAGATCGCTTGCAGGCTTCGATGCGCAACAAAGAAGTGCAAGATTTGTTGATGTATCAGAAGAGCCTGGTCTATTTTGCGACGGCGCTGAAATCTAACGAGTTGATGATGGAGCGTTTGCAGCGCGGCGGGTTGTTCTCAAAGTATGAAGAAGATGAAGACCTGCTAGAAGATGTGATTACGGAAAATCAGCAAGCAATTGAAATGGTGAACATCTCCAGCAGCATTTTGAGCGGGATGATGGATGCTTTTGCTTCGATTATCTCAAACAACTTGAACGTGGTGATGAAGTTTTTGGCTTCGATGACGATTGTTTTGAGCATTCCATCCATCATTACGAGCTTTTTTGGCATGAATGTTGATTTGCCAATGGCAGAACACCCCCTGGCATATTTATTTATCATTGGTCTATCCATTGCCATTGGAGCGTTGACTGTGATAATCTTCATCCGCCGAAATTGGTTCTAGAAAAAAGAGCCAAAAAACTTGCAATTTTGAGTATCGTTGGTTATAATGAACGATTGCGCTGCCCGCTGTTGGCGCGGGTGTTTTCGTATCTTAACCGGCTATTTTGCGGATGCCAGGAGTTTTGTTATGCAGTCTTTGCCTGTCAAGTCGTATGCTCGCATTCCATCCATTTTCAACCTTCCCAACTTGATTGAAGTGCAATTGGATTCGTTTCAGCGATTGAAACGCGAGGGGTTGATTGACCTGTTCGATGAGATTTCGCCGATCGAATCTTATAACAAGGGGATGCGGTTGTATTTCCCCGGCCGCTCGCCCGAAGCCCAGCAATGGGGGCTGCGCTATTGGTTCGGCGAACCCAAGCATTCGATGGAGGAATGCGTTGAGCGTGATTTGACGTATGCCAGTCCGTTGTATGTTTCGGTTTTGTTGGCCGGGCCGGATGTGCCCGAACCGGTCAAGCAGGATATCTTCCTGGGCGACTTCCCAGAGATGACCGACAAAGGCACGTTTATCATCAATGGCACGGAACGCGTGGTGGTTTCACAGCTGATTCGTTCGCCGGGTGTCTATTTTGAGGCGCCGGTGGATCGTTCGACCGGGCGTCGCCTGGCGATGGCCAAACTCATCCCTGACCGTGGGGCGTGGATGGAGTTTGAGACGCGCAAGAACGATTACATCATCCTCAAATTCAACCGCAAGCGCACGGTGCCGATTACCATTTTCCTGCGCGCGCTGGCTGCAATCAGCGATGGCTTGCCGGATTCACCCTTGCACGAAGGCAGCGACGAAGAGTTGTTGTCGCTGTTCCAAGATGTGGACAACAACCCGGACCGCATGTTCATCGCTTCGACTTTGCGGCAGGAACCCCCGTGGCAGCAGGGGCGGGCCGGATCGTTGGCGGAAGAGGCGCTGATTGAGTTCTTTAAACGGATGCGCCCCGGTGACCCGGCGACGATTGAGAACGCGACGCAATTCATGCAAGAGCAACTATTTGATCAGCGGCACTATGACCTTGAGCGCGTGGGTCGGTATAAGCTCAATCAAAAACTTGACCTTTCGGAGCATATTCCGGTTTCGCACCGCACAGTCACCAAGTGGGATGTGGTCTATTTGGTGCGCCGCATGATCTTGATTAACAATGAGCGCGAAGACAAAGATGATATTGATCATTTGGGTAACCGGCGTGTCAAGACGGTTGGTGAGCTGATTCAAAACAAATTGCGCATTGGCCTGCGGCGAATGGAGCGCGTGATTAAGGAACGCATGTCCATCCGTGACCAGGATCAGCTTTCACCGATGAGTTTGATCAACATTCGCCCGGTTGTCGCTTCAATGCGCGAATTCTTTGGCTCTAGTCAGCTGTCGCAATTCATGGATCAAACCAATCCGTTGGCGGAGTTGCGGCACAAACGCACGCTCTCGGCGTTGGGCCCTGGTGGTCTGCGACGCGAGCGCGCCGGCTTTGATGTGCGCGATGTGCACCATTCGCACTATGGCCGCATTTGCCCAATTGAAACACCAGAAGGCCCCAACATCGGTCTGATCGGCCGTCTTTCAAGCTTTGCGCGCGTCAATGAATATGGTTTCATCGAGACGCCTTATCGCCGCGTGGTGAAGGTCTTGTCTTGCAAAGATCCGCGCCTGGTGGGGCGTTTGATGCGCGAGACGTTGACCGATGCCGAGACGGGAGAGGTGATTGTCAAGCAGGGCGAACGTGTGACGGAAGCGATGTTGCCGGCCATTGCCAGGCTCAATCGGACTTCTATTTTCGTGGCTCCGTTCGTTTCTGATGAGGTTGAATACCTTTCGGCGGATGCGGAAGATAAGTTCGTGATTGCGCAGGCCAACACGCCCTTGAACGAGTATGGTGAATTGGCGGCGGAACGCATTTCTTGCCGGCATCATTCTGATTTTACGGTGTCTTCTTCGGATAGTGTCAACTATATGGATGTGGCACCGCATCAGGTGATGGGCATCAGCGCATCGCTGATTCCGTTTTTGGAGCACGATGACGCCAACCGTGCTTTGATGGGCGCCAACATGCAGACGCAAGCGGTGCCCTTGGTCAACCCAGATATTCCGACCGTTTCGACGGGCATGGAAGAATATGCGGCGCGCGATTCGGGGCAGGTGTTGGTAGCAGAAGAAGATGGTGAGGTGGTTTCGGTTACCGGGCGCGAAATTATCGTTCGCACTGCCAATGGTTTGAAGACCTATTTGTTGCGCAAATATCAGCGCTCTAATCAAAGCACATGCATTGATCAACGCCCGGCTGTTTCAAAAGGACAGATCATTCGGGCTGGCGATGTGTTGGCCGATTCCTCTTCAACGGTCGGCGGCAACCTGGCGTTGGGCCAAAATGTGGTGGTCGCATTCCTTTCGTGGGAAGGTGGCAACTTTGAAGATGCGATCTTGATCTCGGAACGCATGGTGCAAGAGGATCGCTTTACCTCGGTGCATGTTGAAAAGTATGAAGTTGAGGCACGCGACACCAAGCTTGGCCCCGAAGAAATCACCCGTGATATTCCCAATGTGGGGGATGATGCCATCAAAGATCTGGATGAAAATGGCATCATTCGCGTGGGCGCAGAGGTTGGTCCGAATGACATTTTGGTCGGCAAGATTACACCCAAGGGTGAAAAAGAGCTGACACCGGAAGAACGTCTCTTGCGGGCTATCTTTGGCGAAAAGTCGCGCGATGTGAAAGATACCTCGCTGCGAATGCCGCATGGCGAGCGTGGCAAGGTGGTGGATGTGAAGGTCTTCACCCGTGAAGACAATGTGGATTTGTCGGCGGGGGTAGATATGATGGTGCGCGTCTCGGTGGCACAGCGACGCAAGATTACCGCGGGCGACAAGATGGCCGGACGACATGGCAACAAGGGTGTTGTTTCGCGCGTGGTGGCCGTTGAAGATATGCCCTATCTGGAAGATGGCACACCGGTTGATATCATCCTCAATCCTTTGGGCGTTCCGGGGCGTATGAACATTGGGCAGGTGCTGGAGACGCATTTGGGTTGGGCGGCACGGCAGCTGGGCTTCCGCGTGATTTGCCCGATCTTTGATGGCGCCAACGAATTGGAAATTGAGGCAGAGCTGGCGCGTGCCTGGCTGATGGAGCGTGCCTGGAGCGATTTGATGGATCGGGCCTGGAATTGGCTGAAGGAACAGGGCGAATATGACCCTGAGGCGATCCAAGATGACGATGAAGTGCGCATGTTGTACCTGGAAGAGTGGCTTGGCGAACGCGGCTATGAATTGGATAGCCTGAAGCTGGATGTGCAGCAGACGCGACGCTGGGCGCTGGCCGAGTGGCTGCGCGAACGGGGCTATAACCCGGATGAGATGCTGTCTTTTGAAAGCGTGCGCCCTGGTGCACCGCAGGTTCAGCCGCAAGATGTGCGCGCCATTGTGGTTGGGTTGCGCGAATGGCTGAAGAGCGAAGGCGAAGATGTGAGTGCCGTCGCCGATGAAGATATTCGTCGTCGGGCCGAAGAATATATGGCGCGCTCAGGTCGGCCCATGCCTGTGCTGGGCAAGATGACGTTGATTGATGGCAAAACTGGCCTGCCGTTTGATCAGCCGGTGACGGTGGGCGTGATGACGATGCTGAAGCTGCATCACCTGGTAGAAGATAAAGTGCATGCCCGCTCGACCGGTCCGTATAGCCTGGTGACGCAGCAGCCTTTGGGCGGTAAGGCACAGTTTGGTGGTCAGCGCTTTGGCGAAATGGAAGTGTGGGCCTTGGAAGCTTATGGCGCGGCCTACATTTTGCAGGAGATGTTGACGGTGAAATCGGACGATGTGCAAGGGCGCGTCGCTGCCTATGAGGCAATCGTCAAGGGCGAAGAACTGGAAGAACCCAGTCTGCCGGCGGCTTTTCGGGTGTTGGTGAAAGAGCTGCAAAGCCTTGGGCTGGCAGTGGAAGGCGTGATGGATTCGGGCGAAGTTATTCGGTTTGGCAAAGATGAAGAGCGCGCCCGCCCGCCACGCATGGAAACCGGTTTGCTTGGGTTGGGCGGTGAAACTCTAGATGATTTAGGGTAACCATGATATAATCAGCTTTCGTTGCATTCGCGGCGAAAGCCCGCCCTACGAATTTGTGCGGAGGGGAGGCCATCATTGCTGGCGATGGCCTTCCTTGATGAAACCAAAAACTGTATCTTTTTTTCGGAGGCAAAGGAAAGTGCCCACAATCAATCAGTTGATCCGTAAAGGTCGTATGACCAAGAAGTCGAAGAGCAAGGCGCCTGCGTTGCAGTATACGCTGAACTCTTTCAAGCAACGTCGCACGCGTCAGGATAAGGGCGCACCGCAGAAGCGCGGTGTTTGCACCGTGGTGCGTACGATGACCCCGAAGAAGCCGAATTCGGCGTTGCGCAAGATTGCCCGCGTGCGTCTTTCGAACGGCATCGAAGTCACGGCATACATCCCCGGTGAAGGCCATCAGTTGCAGGAGCACTCGGTGGTGATGGTGCGCGGCGGTCGTGTGAAGGACTTGCCTGGCGTTCGCTACCATATTGTGCGCGGCACGCTCGACACAACGGGGGTAGCCAAGCGTATGCAGGGCCGTTCCAAGTACGGCGCCAAGCAACCTAAGAAAAAGTAGTTGTTAAGAAGGACGGAGAAGTTTCATGCGTCGTACTAAACCCGAACCACGGGAGATCGCTCCCGATATTCGCTATAATAACGTCTATGTTCAGATGCTCATTCAGCACATGCTGCGGCGCGGCAAGAAAAGCACCGCGACGACGATCATGTATGATGCGCTGGATATCGTCAAAGAAAAGACCGGCAAGCACCCGATTGAGGTGTTTGAACAGGCTTTGAAGAACGTTGGCCCCGTGATGGAAGTGCGCCCTCGTCGTGTGGGTGGCGCTACCTATCAGGTGCCGATGGAAGTTGCCATGGAGCGGCGGATTACCCTGGCCATGCGCTGGATTCTGTCCGCAGCGCGGGCTCGCAGTGGCAAATCCTTTGCCGAAAAGCTCTCCGCAGAATTGCTGGATGCTGCTTCTAATCAGGGTGCTGCCGTGCGCAAGCGCGACGAGACGCATAAGATGGCGGAAGCCAACCGCGCCTTTTCCCACTATCGTCTCTAGGCGAGAAGGTAGCAGGATACGGACATGGCTGACCAATATCCGCTGGAGCGTTGCCGCAATATCGGCATTATTGCTCACATTGATGCCGGTAAGACCACAACGACAGAACGAATCCTGTTCTATACGGGGCGTTCTTATCGTTTGGGGTCTGTAGATGAAGGCACAACCACAACGGACTGGATGCCACAAGAGCGAGAACGTGGCATTACGATTGTTTCGGCAGCTGTGACCGCTGAATGGAATGGCTATCGCATCAATCTGATTGATACACCCGGGCATATTGACTTCACCGCTGAGGTGCAGCGCTCGCTGCGCGTGTTGGATGGCGGTGTGGTTGTGTTTGATGCTGTGCAAGGGGTTGAGCCGCAAAGCGAAACGGTTTGGCGTCAGGCCGATCGCTATAATGTGCCGCGCATCTGTTTTGCAAACAAGATGGATCGCGTTGGCGCTTCCTATGAGCGCACCATTGAAAGCATTCGCACCCGCTTGGGGGCGCACCCAATTGCCATGCAGATGCCCATCGGCAGCGAAGCAAACTTCGTTGGCGTGGTAGACCTGCTGGAGATGAAAGCCATCTATTGGGATGATGCTTTGGGCAAGGAAATGCGTTTTGCCGAAATTCCACCCGAGCTGCGTGAGCAGGCGGAACAAATGCGCGCCGAATTGGTTGAGCGCGCCGCCGAGTTGGATGACGCACTGACGGTCAAGTTCCTGGAAGGGGAAGAAATCAGCGTGCCAGAAATCAAAGCGGTGTTACGTCAGGCCGTTTTGAAGAGTAAGGCGACGTTGGTCTTTTGCGGTTCGTCACTGCGCAACAAAGGTGTGCAGCCTGTGTTGGATGCGGTGATTGATTACCTGCCTTCCCCGCTGGACGTGGCCGAGGTGCGTGCCCAAGACCTGAGCCGGGATGGTGAAATTGTCCTATCCGTGGATGATAACGCCCCTCTGGCAGCGCTGGTGTTCAAGATTGTCAGTGACCCCTATGTGGGGCGGTTGGCCTATTTCCGGGTCTATTCAGGCAAGATTGAACAGGGCGTGGTGGTTTACAATTCCAGCAAGGGCAAGCGCGAGCGCATTGGCCGCTTGTTGCGCATGTATGCGGATCGTCGCGAGGATATTTCCTATGTCGGCGCTGGTGATATTGGCGCTGTGCTTGGCTTCAAGGAAACCTCGACCGGGGATACGCTTTGCGAACAATCCAAACCGCTGTTGTTGGAGTCCATTACCTTCCCCGAGCCGGTGATCAAAGTCGCCATCGAACCGAAGACGACTGCCGATCAGGACCGCATGGCAGAAGCGCTGCGACGCCTTTCGGAAGAGGACCCGACGTTCCGCGTCCACACTGATGAGGTGACGGGCCAAACGATTATCTCTGGCATGGGTGAGTTGCACCTGGACGTGCTGGTGGACCGCATGATGCGCGAATTTCGCGTGCAGGCAAATGTGGGCCGCCCGCGTGTCTCTTACCGTGAGACGATTTCACGCCCGGTGACGCGCGTTGATTACCGCTACGTCAAACAGACGGGTGGGCATGGTCAGTATGGTCATGTGGTCATCAATGTTGAGCCCTTGGAACGTGGCAGTGGCCTGGCTTTTGAAAACAAGATCGTTGGCGGCGCCATCCCGCAGGAATACATTCCGGCGGTGGAAAAAGGCGTGCGCGAAGCCGCTGAAACGGGTGTTTTGGCTGGCTATCCGGTGACGGATTTGAAGGTGATTTTGGTGGATGGCTCGTTCCACGAAGTGGATTCGAGCGAAATGGCTTTCAAAATGGCTGCTATTTTTGCCTTCCGTGAGGCAATGGAGCGCGGCAAGCCCGTGCTGCTAGAGCCGATCATGCGGGTGGAAGTGGTGATGCCAGAAGAATATTTGGGTGATGTGCTGGGGCAGCTCAGCGCCCGCCGAGCGGAGATTCAGGGCATGGAAGTGCGCCCTGGCAACGCTCAAGCTGCGCGAGCACTGGTGCCTTTGGCAGAAATGTTTGGGTATGCGACCGAGCTCCGTTCGGCAACGCAGGGGCGTGGGGTCTTTTCGATGGAGTTTGACCATCACGCGCCGGTGCCCGAGTCGGTCACGGCCCGTATCTTAAATTCGTAAACTTTAAGCATCTTTTCAGCAATCTTTTGAAGGAGACTGTGGAATGGCGAAGCAAAAGTTTGATCGCAGCAAGCCGCATTTGAACGTTGGCACGATGGGTCACATTGATCATGGCAAGACGACGCTGACGGCGGC
>JAIWNK010000015.1 GCA_020216845.1 Anaerolinea sp.
CAAGGCGCCGATGCCGATTTCCTCCTCGTTGACGCCGACAAGCGCACCGAGACCCCGCCCGAATGGGTCGAGACCGCTGCAGCCGAGGCCCAGGCTCAGGCTCAGGCACCCGAACCGGTTGCTCAGGCACCCGTTGAAGCCCCAATCGAAGCCCCTGAAGCGCCCGTCATCCCAGAGCCAGTTGCCGAGCAGCCTGCAGCTGAGCCAGTTGCTGAAACACCCGCAAATGAGCCTGTCATTCCAGTTCCCGAATGGCTTTCTGGCATTGGTGAAGACACAGAACCCAACATGCCTCAAGCTGCACAAACTATTAACACAGGGGTTGATATTCCCACACAGCCCACCCCCCGCATTGAGCCAACACCAGCTGCATCCATTGACGAGCCAATGATTCAAGCAGACAAATACGCCGCACCCAGCACAGAAGAAAAAGCTGCCGAACCAGAAATTCCCGAATGGATCAAGGCTGGAGCTCAAGCTGAGGAAGAACCTGTTGACATCACCCTGCCACCCGAATGGTCACGAAGCCCAGAAGAACCCGCGCCTACAGCTCCAATTGCCGACGAGAGCTGGTTAACTGGATTAAATGCCCAAGACGCAGAAACACACGCCGAACAGGAAACAGCCTGGATCATTGAAGAAGTAGCGGCCACGCCGGTCACTCCTACCCCAGTCTCTATTCCAATTCCATCCTTGGAGCAGCCATTGCCAGCCACCACTCTCGAAGATCCCAATGCCGTTCTTGAAGTAGCTCAACGCGCCATGTACAACGGCGACCTGGATACAGCGATTCCGCTTTACAATCAACTGATTGACGACGGCAAACTGCTTGAAGAAGTCATTCACGACCTGCGCGATGCTTTGTACCGATATCCAATTGATATCAACATCTGGCAAAGCCTCGGCGATGCCTATGCTCGCAACAATCTGCTTCAAGAAGCCCTGGATGCCTACACCAAAGCCGAGGAGTTACTGCGCTAACAATTTTATGGAAAGAACCGTTCCAAGCACCGCATCGGAAGAGATTGAACTTTATTTGCGCACCATCTACTCATTGTTGCGCTCAACAACTGAAGTACAAATTCGCACTCTGGAAGAAGTGCACACGGCAACCAATTCGCTCCTCCATCCAG
Source organism: Anaerolinea sp. (assembly GCA_020216845.1). Taxonomy (GTDB): domain Bacteria; phylum Chloroflexota; class Anaerolineae; order Anaerolineales; family Anaerolineaceae; genus JAIWNK01. Next base: position 1,134 of record JAIWNK010000015.1, read on the forward strand.
GAGCACGCGGCGAAACGCCTGATGTTTCTGCATTTATCTATAGCATGTTGCGCTTGCCCGATTGCATCCCTCAGGTGCAAACCGTGCTTTTAGGGCAAAGCTCAGACGTCTTTCTTCGTCATGGTTATGAAGGCATTGAGAATTGGCAGCCTGTCAGCGCCCGCGCCCGTCGTCGGCGATGCTTTTATGATGGCGAAAAAACACTTGCAAGTTACATTGCCAGCCGTTCCGACATTGAAGACGTGATTCCCGTTCTGACTGCTTTTCAAATCGAATGGAACAAAATCCATACCTTGCTCAACCGTTGCTCACATGACCGTCTCTTTGATATTCTGGAAAACCTTCCCGGCACATTCGATGATCTAGCAGAAATCTTACAACTTCCAGAAGAAGATCTGGAACGACTATGGAATGTGTGGGCATCTTCCCCGCTTCCAGGTCAGGAAAATGGGTGGAATGCCCAAAACTATTTGTTGCGCATTCATGATCAACGCTGCTCTTTTGGCATACGTTTGCTCAGCGGTTCGCTCAGTGAATATTGGCGCGCCACTCGTCTCTGGTGGGATCACATTGAACATGCTGCTCCTCAATTACTCACTCGCCCTGTTTATTTCATTTCAAGCAACACACACAGCATCACCAACTTATTAACCGGTTTTGCCATCAAACAGCAAAGCGCTATCGAGGAATTCCTCAACCGCCCCAAAAATGTGCGCCTGCGCGACGAATGGCAAGCCATCCAATCCGGGCAAACCAGCTCAAGCCGCGAAAATTTCCTGTATTACGTCCTCAAGAAACTGCAACAAAGCGAATTTGGTGCGCACCTTAATCAAGCTCAACAACTGGATGAGCAACAACACGGCATCACACACATCGTCAGCGAACATTCCTTTGACGTTGATGCACAAATCATCGAACTAAACCGTCTCGATCCCTCAGCTCTTGATTCTCGCGTCAAACCATGGTCGCAAGCAGACATGGATTTTCTGCGAAACAGCAATGCCCTCATTCTCAACATTGATTACCCTCTAGGATTGGGCGCCTACAACATCCTTGCCAAAGTAGCGGAACATGCTAGCCCCATCCTGGGCGTGTATATCATGGGCAAAGCAGCGACCCTGAACGGTGTGCGCGGCGATGTTATGATCCCGAACGTCGTTCAAGACGAACATTCACAAAACACCTACCTGTTCCAAAATGCTTTCTCTGCCGCAGATGTTGCTCCCTATTTGATTTACGGCACAGTTCTCGACAATCAAAAAGCTGTTAGTGTACTGGGCACCTTTTTGCAAAATGCACGCATTATGGATGTCATTTACCGCGAAGGATACACGGATATTGAAATGGAAGGCGGGCCCTACCTTTCTGCAATTTACGAAATGTACCGCCCCAAGCGTCACCCAGTCAATGAAATCGTTAATCTGTATGGCGTTCCATTTGATATTGGCATCCTTCATTATGCTTCCGACACACCACTCAGCAAAGGCAAAAACCTTGGAGCAGGCACGCTATCGTACATGGGCATGGATTCAACCTACGCCTGCAGCGTGGCCATCTTAAGGCGCATTTTTGCCCTTGAAAAGCAACGCCTTTCCAGCTAATTGCATCAGCGGCCCGTTCCAACAAGTTCAATCACCACTACCTCCGGTGGGGCCAAAAAGCGTACGCGCGGCGCTGCGGAGCCTTCCATACCCAAACCACGCGTCACATACAGGGTGGTATTTTGTTCATGATACAACCCCATTTCATAGCGTTTCCCAAAATCGGAAAAAGTCACCAACGCGCCATATAAAGGCAATCGCACCTGCCCGCCATGCGTGTGTCCAGCTAGATACAAATCAACATCCTGGGCAACAGCCAAGTCCATTAAATCCGGTGAATGATATAACAACAGCCGGAAGTCATCTGCCGGCAAATTGGCGGTCAACACACCCAATTCTTCACGGTCGCGCGGTCTTGATACATCGCTCACCCCCACAATCCAAAGCTTTCGTCCGCCCACATCCAGGCTCACCGCTTCATCATCCAACACACGGACGCCCTTCATCCCCGCGAACAAACGTTTTTCTTGTTCAACTTCTTCTACCGAGCCATTCACCGCATATACCCCCAATGGCGCTTGCAATTGTTCCAAAATCTGCCGCGTGTGCTGCCATGTTAGCGGATCTGCCAAAAATGAGAGATTGAAATAATCCCCCGTCCACACAATCACATCAGGTTGTAAAGAATTTACCAATGGGATTAAAGCCCGCTCACGCGGGGTAATCCATTCCATGTGCAAATCTGAAAGATGAACCACCCGCAACCGCTGCCCAGCCGGCAATCGGTCTGTTTCAACTGTCACCCGTCCAACAGTAAGCTGAAATGGCTCGATATAAAAGCCATATACCACCAAAACGCTCAACAAAACCTGCACCCATACCGGACCTTGCCAACCAAGTTTCTGCGTACTGCGCCGACTCACCAATCGTCCTGATGAGAGCAACAACCAAATTGCCATCGTCATCGCACGAAAAAATGTGAATACAATCCAGGTGGGCAGCACAGGGCCATAAGAAAGACCGAACAAAGGCAAACAAGACAGCATTCCCCAATCCAATCCCATCCAAAACAAGGCTAATAAAACCGCCCAAAACAAATTCTTTTTCATATTTTTAAAACTCCTTGACAACTTTTCAGAAAAAGCATGTTATAATTTTGAGTCTTGCGGCATTTGCGGGCCCAGCTTTGTATCGTTTGTACTGGCGCGCCATCCTGACCTTTCAGCATAGCGCAACAACCGGAATTCTTCCGGCGGTCTTTCCAGACCGAATTCTCCGACCTCGTTGTTCCCATCCTCTTCAGGAGTCACACCTTGACTACATCTTCTCCTGCCATGGGATACGACCTGCAACGCGCCATTAGCCCTAACCGCCTGGTTGGCCTTTGGCGCATGATGACAGGCTATCGCATCAAGTATATCACAGCCACCATCAGCCTGGGAATTGCAGCGGTCGCCAAAACGCTGACGTATATGCTCTTGCGTTACTTTGTGGACAATTACTTTGTCTCACAAACTGCCAGCATTTCCCTCACCCTCATTGCCATCGGCTTCGTCTTGTTGGCGCTCACCGAAAGCGGTTTTACCTTCCTCAGCGGCACGCTTGCAGCCCAAACTGCGGAAGGCATTGCGCGCCGCCTGCGCAACTACATCTTTGATCACATCCAAAAGCTCCCATTCACCTATCATGATGAAAATCAAACGGGTGAATTAATTCAACGCTCCACCTCCGATGTAGATGCCGTGCGTCGCTTCTACGCCGATCAAGCCATTGGCATAGGTCGCATCATCTTGCTGTTTGCAATTAATTTCGCCGCTTTGCTCAACCTCAATGTCCGGCTGGCTTTCATCTCCATTGTCATCCTGCCGCTCATTGTTGCCGTCTCGCTTTTCTTCTTCCGTCGTGTCTCAAAAGCTTATGAGTCCTATCAGGAACAAGAAGCGACGCTTTCAACCACGCTCCAGGAAAACCTGACTGGTGTGCGGGTTGTCAAAGCCTTTGCCAGACAGCAATACGAAATCAACAAATTTGAACAAAACAACTGGGAAAAGTATCTACGCGGCAAACGCCTGCTGAAGATGCATTCCTTGTTTTGGCCCATCTCCGACACATTGTGTGGACTGCAAATGCTGATTGGGTATCTAACCGGAGCACTGATGGCCATTAACGGCGAAATCACCGTTGGTACCTATCTAGCCTACGCCGGCCTCATCGTATGGATCATCTTCCCCATGCGAAACCTGGGGCGCATCATTGTTCAGCTTTCCACAGGCATGGTTTCCTATAGTCGCGTCATGGAAATCATCAAACAAACCCGCGAACCACTCGATGAAGGCAGTTACACACCGCAAACCGAGCCGCAAGGTCACATCCGCTTTGAAAACGTTGGCTTCACGTATGCTGATGCAGAAACCCCCGTACTGCAAGACATTACCTTTGAAGCCCGTCCCGGCCAGGTGATTGCCTTGCTTGGCTCAACCGGCTCCGGCAAAACAACCCTGGTCAATCTCTTGCCTCGCTTCTATGAATACACCGCCGGGCACATCTTCTTAGATGGCATCGAACTAAACCGCTACCCGCGTCGTTACCTGCGTCAACAAATCGGCATTGTAGAGCAAGAACCATTCCTCTTCTCCCGCTCTATTCGCGAAAACATCGCCTATGGTGTCACACACGCCGTCACTGATGCAGAAATAGAGCAGGCAGCCCGGGCCGCCGCCATTCATGAAGGCATCCTCAGTTTTCCCGATGGCTATCACACCCTGGTTGGCGAAAAAGGCGTCACACTCTCCGGCGGACAAAAGCAACGCGTAGCAATTGCCCGCACTCTGCTCAAGAACCCACGCATCCTCATTTTGGATGACTCAACCAGTGCCGTAGACACCGAAACTGAGGCCGAAATCCGTCAGGCCCTCCAAAATTTGATGAACAATCGCACAACCTTCATCATTGCGCATCGCATCCAAAGCATCATGAATGCCGACCTGATCCTGGTCCTTGATCATGGACGCATTGTTCAAAGCGGACAACATGCAGACCTCGTTTCCCGCCCCGGCATCTATCGTGACATCTACGAAATCCAAACCCGCATTGAGGTCGAACTGGAAAAGGAGATCTCCAGTGTCAACTGAATATTTTGAAGAAGAAGAGTTTCAAAGTAAATTTAATGGGCAAACCTTCCGCCGCATTGTCGGGCTGATTACACCTCATTGGAAATGGGTGCTGGGGTTTGTCATTACAATCATGGGCGTCTCCAGTCTTGATTCGTTGTTTACCTACCTGAGCAAGCGCATCATTGACGAAGGCATCGTTGCCCGAAACGCCCCCGTGCTGATCAACATCCTCACCGAATACGGCTTGCTCACCATCGTTCAAGCAATTGGCGTATTCATTTTCATTTACCTGGTGGGTGTGCTGGGCGAACGTGTGCGCTACGATATGCGGCGCGCGCTCTTTAATCACCTTCAGCAGCTCTCTCTATCCTACTACAGCCGCACCCCCGTTGGCTGGATCATGGCTCGCGTCACCTCCGACACAGACCGCGTCGCCGACCTGGTTACCTGGGGATTGCTTGACTCCACCTGGGCGGTGATGAACATTATCACCGCCATGGGGTTCATGATCTACATCAACTGGAGACTGGCGCTGATTGTCTTTTTTACACTGCCCATCCTCTTCATCGTTGCCGTTGAGTTCCGCAAACGAATTGTCTCACAATATCGCGCGGTACGCAAAACCAACTCAAAAATTGTCGGTGCTTTCAACGAAAACATCACTGGCGTGCGTGTTGTTAAAGCCCTCGGGCGCGAAGAAGGCAACCTGAGTGAGTTTAACACATTGACAAATGAAATGTATCGCGCCTCCTATCGCGCTGCCTGGCTGAGTGCCCTTTTCTTGCCCTCTGTGCAACTCATCAGCGCCGCAGCTGTTGGCAGCATCATCTGGTATGGCGGCTTGCAAGCCCAAACAGGCACTTTGACTGTCGGTGGCATCACCGCGTTTGTGTCCTACGTCACCTTCATGATGTGGCCAATCCAAGACCTGGCGCGCGTGTTCGCTGAAATCCAACACGCCATTGCTTCTGCCGAACGCATCTTCTCTCTGGTTGACTCGCAACCCGATATCAGTGATCGGCCCAACGCGGTGGACCCCGGCACCATTCAAGGCGACATCGAATTTGAACACGTCAGCTTCACCTACAAAGACGACACCAAAGAAGTCCTTCACGATTTCAGCCTGTATGTAAAACAAGGTGAAACGATTGCCATCGTCGGCCCTACAGGAGGTGGCAAAACCACCATTGTCAACTTGTTATGCCGTTTCTATGAACCAACAACTGGGGTCATTCGTATTGGCGGACGTGACTACACGCAACTTTCCATGCACGCCATTCAATCTCGCATTGGCGTTGTCCTGCAAACCCCACACCTCTTCTCTGGTACCGTGCGCGAGAACATTCGTTACGGACGCATGGATGCAACAGACAGCGAAATTGAACAGGCAGCTCAAATGGCCGGCGCCCACGACTTCATTCAAAAGCTCGAAAAAGGCTATGATGAACCCGTTGGCGAAGGAGGTAATCTGCTCTCGACTGGCCAAAAACAACTCATCAGTCTAGCACGCGCCATTCTCGCCCGCCCAGAAGTTTTCATCATGGACGAAGCCACCAGCTCGGTAGACACCCTCACCGAAGCTCTTATCCAGCGCGGCATGGAAACACTGATGAATGGACGCACAAGTTTCATCATTGCCCACCGTCTTTCCACCATCAAGCGCGCCGATCGCATTTTGGTCATCGAAGATGGTCGGATTGCAGAAATCGGCACTCACGCCGAATTACTCCGCTTGCGTGGCAAATACTATCAACTCTACACCCAACAATTCCGTCACGAAATGGCTGCCGCCTACGACCCATTTGAAACTGTCAGCCCCGTTCAGCAAAAACCGCTCGGCGTCTAGGCGCTAAGCACAAGCTCCCCTCTGCCCGATCTCAACACAGATCGGGCAGTTTTTTATGGCTCCCTCAGCACGATCTTGAATATGTGCTGCCCCGCTATCGTCTTCCAATACATTAAACCACCCTCGTCGCGCGGCTCCCGATACAAATCCCGCAACCCAGCAGGCGCATTTTGATCCAACACCAAATAAGTCGCCCGATACTGTCGCGCAACTGCCATAACGGTCACCACATCTCCATCCGGTATTACAATTGCAGGCCGTCCAGTCACTGCGTAAAACCCAGGCGGATTATTCACCATGAAAACAGCATCCATTGGCGCCTCTACCTCACGCAGTGCCGCGTGCGCTTTCCAACTCCGTTCCCAATCCACCCCTTCCAATCCCACTCCAACCACTTGCTGATTGACTACCAAGACACTAAAAACAAAGGCTAACCCCACCAATCCTACGGAAAAGACGCGCCCAGCTTGCTTTCTGCTCCAACCGCGCCGCCGACTGACCCAAGCCAATGTCTGTTCTAGCCCTTGCGGCACCACCGCCCATAAACAGGCTTGCAACGCCGCCCCCGAATGAAAAAAACCGCCACGCGCACCCGCAAATGGAAAAACCACAGTCATCACAGCCAGGGTCATTAACCACATCACCGCCACAAATTGCGCCCAAGCCTTGCGGCGCTGCCTCCACAGCCCTACCACCATCAACGGCAACAAAAAAACACTCCCCTGCACCCCTAATGTCGTCTTGAGATTCATTTGCAATGCCCACCAACGCGCCGACACAATCGCCCGCCACCCCGAATCCAACCAATGTTGCAACGTCAACACACTTGCCGGATACACATAAGTCTGATTGTAATCCGTCAACCACAGAGTACGCATCCCCCCCGGTGCCATCAAACGACCATAATAAGCCAGGTTGCGCCCCATCCAAGGCGACATCACCAAACCATAAACCAGCAACAGCCCCACTACCCCAAGCAAGCGCAATCTCCATCCCCGACCTTGCCAAATCAACACCGCCGCACCTGCCACAAGCCACAGCAAGCCATCGGCGCGTGTCAAATGCATCAAAGCCGCCAAAACACCCAACACTGCCCCGCGCCAAAAGCCTAGCCCCGGTGTCAATTCCTCAAACGCGCAAGCTAAGAATAACGCCCCCAGCAAAAAATACAGCACAAACGTTTCCGTCAAACTGTTATAAATCAGGTAAAAGCCACCAAACAACGCCAGACCGCCTGCTAGCCATTCCGTCTTACCTGATTTCAAATCGCCGCGCAGCCGACCAGCAAGCCAGGCGGTCAATGGCACGGTCAACGCCGCCAAAATCACAAACGGCAATCGCGCCCACAGAAACGCAACATCACCCGCCAAACGCATTCCCAGCATTGCAACCAGAGCCGGCAAAGGCATCCAATAAGTAAACGCCGGATGAGGCAATCCCGCCGGCTCATCCAAATAATTCCACAAAAACGGCTCCCAAAAGCCATGTCCTTCTGCAAGCACTCGTCCACCAACGTAATAATACTCGGCATCCATGTACCCCGGTGTACGTTGTAGAACGGCCATCCCCCCGTAAATCAACAACCCGAACGCGAATAAAATCCAACCATTACGCCATCTCACGCTTTTTCCTCACCGACGTCCATAACCGAACACCAACAAATCGCCATAAGTCCACTGTCCTAGCAGTGTATAACGCTCATCTAGCCAGCGCAGCGCAGGATGTCGCATCTCACCCAATGCCTGATATTCCTCGATTGTTTCTGAAAAAGTCACAAAATACACCCGTTGCGCATCACCAACCGCCGTCTCTAAATCTGGCTCTGGAAAGAGCTGCATTGCATCCTGACTCGCCTTTGCATACGTATCATTATGAGACCCCGGCACATCCGCTATGAACTTCATCGGCAAATCGGGAGCATAAAAATATGACGGGAAAAACGACAACTTATTATCGTGAACAATTACATCTCCGGCCTGCACTCGCGTTCTCAAACCCTGCATCGCCTCATTGAACGGCGAGCGTGGAAAAGAGTTGAAAGTGTAATAAAACGGCAAAGAGACAATAGCAGCCAGAATAAACCCACCCAACACCATTGCACCAATTCCATGCCGCCACCGTCGAACGACTACCCGTCCAGCCAACACAAAATAAGCCAATGAAGCCACCAAAAAACCGCGCGGCACAAATACCGGACGAATCAAATACGACACAACAAACAAAATCGCCGGCAATCCCAAAGCAATGATCGTCGCCAAACCAATTCCATCCTCGCGCTTTCGATCTCGCCAGGTTTCAAAAGCAACCAAAACCAACAGCTGCACACTTAACACAGACGCCAAAACCAGCCAGATTCCTTCCAGCGGC
>JAIWNK010000019.1 GCA_020216845.1 Anaerolinea sp.
CAGGGCTTACAAATCAGCGCCACCCTTCCCGAAGCCAACCAACAACGTGACATGCTTCTGAACAACAGCGCTTCCGCTTACTGGCTTCTCGGCGACTATGATCAAGCTATCCGCAGCTGGCAAATTGTTCTGGAGCATAAACGTCAAGAAGGCGATCGCTACAATGCAACCACAGTGTTAAACAATTTGGGCGCAACAGCATATATGCAAGGAGATTATCTGCGCGCCGCAACAATTTTTGAACAATGCCAACAAAATTATCACCATCTTGGCGGAAAGGATAATGAGTTACTCGCTACCAGCAACCTGGGCGGCGCATTGGCCGCAGCCGGAGAATATGAAAAAGCGGAACACATTCTGCGCTCCACCCTACCATCCATCCAGCATCACCGCTATGAAAGCTCAAACACATGTCGTTTTCTGGCCGAGGCACTTCTTGGCCAAGGGAAACTGTTTGAGGCATTATCTTTTGCCCAACAAGCATTGAACATTGCCGAGCAGGTGCAATCGCCCGATTTGATAGGGCGCGCCTTGCGTACCATTGGACAGGTTCTTTCTCAGACAGATACCACCATCAACTTGGAAGAAAAAACCTGCTCTGCCAGTGACTGTTTTCAACGCAGCATAGCCATCTTTGAACAAAAACAAGCCCTGGCCGAAATTGCCCATACAAAACGCGCCTGGGGCCTTCATGAACAATCTCATCACAACCCCCAACAAGCCCAAAGCCTGCTTGAACAAGCTCGCAGCATCTATAAAAGGCTCAATTTATCGCTTCACCTACAGCGAACCTGATACGAGCAACTTGGCAAACATTCGGATGCAGATTACAATCATCCTATGCAAAACACGATCCAACAAGCCCTTCAAGCCGAGTTTGACCGAGCAGTAACTGCCCGGAATGCTGGCTTTGAAGGGCGGGCACGGGTCTGTGCGCGTCGCACAGCAGGGCTTGCAATCCTTGCCTATGCGCAAGAAAACAACCTTCCTGCACCACACAGCGCCTTTTCCGCCATCAACTGGCTTGCACAACAACCACAACTGTCAGATGATTTACAACAAGCTCTCCAAACCCTGCTAACCCGCGTAGACACCGACTTCACCCTCCGCAGCGCCCAAGATCCACTTACAGCTGCAAAAGTCATCACGCAACGGTTACTCAACTTTTCTATTCAGGAGAACACACATGACTGAAGATGCTGAAATCATTCTCTACGGCACCAAATGGTGTGGTGACACACGTCGCGCCCGCAATGTCTTTGACCAGAATCACATTCCCTACCGCTGGATAGATATTGACCTCGACCCTGAAGCACGCAGCTTCGTAGAAAAAACCAACAACGGCTTTCGCAGCGTGCCAACCATCGTATTCCCTGACGGCAGCATTTTGGTTGAGCCCTCAGAACTGAAACTAAAACAAAAACTTGGCTTGGCCTAACGCCGCCAACGCAACAACATCATCAACGCTACGCCAATTAACAATCCCGTCACACCCACCAACCAGGCCATCTGCCCAGAACGTTCTTCTAAGATCGTGCGCGGTGGGCGCGTCAGGCGACGCTCCAAATGTTCCACAAACTCACGCCGAGGCTGCACAGGGCGCATTGAATAACGCAATTGCGTTTCTAAATCCTCCAAACCTGACGCAGAAAAATTCATTCGACACCTTCCTCAACAGGCAATGCCACAATTCCTACCGTTCCAGGCCCCAGGTTTGCAGCAACAGGTAGCGAAAGCTCGCTGAGCATAATCTCTCGCACCCGTAACGTACGCCGCACCGCAGCCAACAAACTCTCTGCCGTCGGCAAATCATTGGCGTGTACCACAACCACATCCGCCAACCGCCCTTGCAAACGTTCTGCCGCCATCGCCACCACCCGTTGCAACGCATTCTGACGCGTGCGCACCTTTTCCGTCATTTGTAACAATCCATCTCGCAGCACAATAATCGGCTTAATTTTCAACAGCATAGACATCGCATTTTGTAATGCGCTGACCCGCCCGCTCAAATACGCAAAGTCAAGCGTGTTCAGCGTAAACACCACCGTCAGACGCCGACGCATCGCCTCCAAACGCTCCAAGATCTTGGCCGGCATCACCCCCAATGTCGCCAATCGTCGCACCTCGCGACACATCAACCCCAACGCTGCCGACCCCGCCTCAGAATCAAACACATAGATCTGAAATTCTTTTGCGAGCTCACGCGCGGCTGTCTGTACCACCGAAAATGTGCCCGACATTTTGCTAGCGACATGCAAAGAAAAAATCACATCGCCCTTTTGTGCAATCTGACGATAAAACGCCTTCACCTGCGCCGGAGAAGGCAGCGAAGTTTTGGGTGCTGCACGCTGTTCCAACACTCGCCGATAAAACTCCGCCGCATCCGACCGCCCATCGCTCAAATAACTTTCCTCCCCAAAGCGGATATAAAGCGGCAGCACCGCAATATCATATTCCTCAAGCCATTCGGGCGGCATGTCTGCCGCTGCATCCGTCACAATCCGTAACATCTTCAACCTCCAGTTTGTTTTGCCTGCTCCAATGCATCGCGCAGCGCCAACAACGTGCGATGATACAAACTCTTCACTGCACCCTCACTGCGCCCCATAATGACCGCAATCTCCGCATTCGATAAATCTTCCACAAACTTTAGCACCAGCAAATGCTGCCGCTCCTCCGAAAGTGTGCGAATCGCACTCAGTAGCGTTTCCAGCTCCTGTCCCTGCATCATCGCCAGCTCAGGCCCATCCGTCCGCTGTACCAAATAATCCTGCGAATCCAATGGCACCTCACGCCGCCGGCTGTTATCTCGATGCCAGTTTGCCACCAGGTTATGCGCAATCCGATACAGCCATGCAGAAAACGGCAACCCCATTGGGCGATAATTGCCAATGTGTCCAAAGGCCCGATCAAAAACTCGCTCCGTCAAGTCTTCGGCCTCATGAGGCACACCTGTGCGATAGAAGATGTAATTGTAAATACGGTTTACGTAGCGCTCATACAACACGCTGAACGCTGCCGTATCGCCTCCTGCAGCTCGCGCCACAGCTTCCATATCTGAAAGTGCGTCATCAAGACGTTCTTCTTGAGGCTTTACCATTAAAACACCATCCAACGCTCAAAGTTACCCAAAATTCTTATTTCAACGACAAGGCACGTTGCACCGCCGCATAAGCATCCACCACCCCAGCCCCTGAGGCATTGCGCAAATCACCTGCATCCTGCACACATTGTGGCACAACCCCTGTATATGGACGAGCTGTCTCAATCAAAATTTTTTCCGTCAAATCCACATTCCCAATCAGACTTGGGTTAGCTGACCACATCAGCGCCACCACCCCCGCCACATGCGGCCCCGCCATAGAAGTGCCACTTGCCGTCTCATAGGAGTTACCGGGGTAAGAAGACAAAACACCCTCGCCGGGCGCTAAAATATCTGGCTTAGCCTCGCCATCCCATGCCGAAGGCCCCAAACTGCTAAAGGCCGCCAGGTTACCGGTTCGATCCACCGCCCCAACAGAAAACACCTGACGATAAACAGCCGGCGGATCTTGCACCGTGCCACAACCACCATACCCCGAATTGCCAGCTGAAACGACCACAAACACCCCAGCTGTCCGCAAAGCCTCCACTGCCGGCTCGTACACCTGCAGATCACATCCCTCCACCCATGGACATCCCCATGAATTGTTCAGCACATTTGCGCCAAGCTCGGGCTTCCCATCCCGCAGCGCATTGCCCTGCTGAGGAAACGGCGCCAACATAAATTGCCAACAGCTCAAATAGACCGCCGGATTGCCTAAATTGCGTGCCAGATTCACGCAGCCAATCCAATCGGCATCCGGCGCCACCCCAACCGTATTGCCAACCATGCTCCCCATCGTGTGAGTCCCATGTCCGCCAAAATCAACCGGTTTGGAAGAGCCATACCATGGATCATACCAACGATACTCATCCTGCCCATCTCGCCCCAGATAACTATCGGCAACTTCTGGGTGATCTCCCTGCACGCCCGAATCAGATTGACCAATGACAACACCTGCCCCACGCACACCCAATTCATTCCACACCCGATCCGCCCCAATCAGCGTCAGATTCCATTGTGGCTCTTTTGGCGCATTCTCTGACACGCCCACGCTAACCGGCAACGGTTCCGGCAAAGGGCGCAGATGCGGACTATCCAACACTCGCTCCACCTCAGGCTGACTTTGTAGCCACAGACGCACCAACCAACCGCCTCTGACTTCCAACGCATTGACCAAATAATAGGGCTGATAGTCAATCCCCACCCTATCCAGCTTGTTCCGCAAAGAGGTCTGCGTCTCCTCTGCATGAGCAGTCAGCGCCCGATATACCGCTGCCCGGCGTTGCAAAGGGTCAGCAATCGCCTTTTGCTGCGTCAAATCTGCCTGATCTTTCAAGATGACAAATAATTGCTCACCATAAAAACCAGGCTGCCCACCCAATCCGTAAGCCAGCACTACAACGGCCCAAACAACAACCGCCAAACCGCGCACCCCTCTTGAAATGCCGCCCCCCTGCATCAAACGCTGCATCCAGGCCAAGGCCAACACATCCAACGTCAACGCCATCAATACCGCCAAGCCTGCTGCGCGCGTTACCCAACTGATCAAATCCCCCGCCGAACTTGAAGTCACCAGCATCATCTCATCCGGATCAACGAAAACCAATGGGCCAAGCGCGGCCATTGCCAGTAAAACTGCCGATGCAATCCAACGCCCCAACTGACTTTGTCCACGTCCCCACAGGCTTAAAATCACCACTACCGGCGCCAACAACGGCAACAGAATCGAAAGCACCGGCTGCATTCCAACTTGTCCGAGCCCGGTTACCAGAATCAACAAAGCCACCAACGCCCCCAAACTATCCATCAACACATCCCCAAGCCGATAAGGGCGACTGACATCTTGTGTTGCCCACAGCAAGCCCCCCTGCAACGTTAAACTTGCACAAACTCCCAACAAAACAGCTGTCATGCTATTCAAAAGAACATCCAACGGTGAACCCATCGCACCCCACAGCACCCATCCCACCAACAAAAAAGGTGCAGCAAGCAAAGCCAGCCAAATTCCCCCTCTAGCATCCGCTCCCCATCCAAAGCGCCCCGGATAGGTGTGTCGCAACCACCGCGTCAGCAACAACAAATATAGCACCATGCCCAAAATCTGCAAAACCGCTACTGTTTGGGCATCAATCAGGCGCGGCACACGCCCCGGCACCAAAGCCAGCACAAACAAAACAGCCATGAACCACGTGCGATACAACGCCTTACTGCGCGGTGAGCGCACCGCTACCGTTGCCACCCCCAACGGCACCCCCAACATAATTACATACCCTACTCCCAACAACCAACGAAAGTCAAACGTAGAAAACGAGCCCTCAAATATCGTCTGTTCCGTAACCCAGCTAATCGCCGTAACAGCCCACGTTCCAGCCAAAACCCAAACTACCATCAAAGTCAACAAAGCCACCAGGCCACAACCACGCTCACGCGCTGCGGTATCAACGCCATCCGGTGCCATATTCATAGCCAACCTCCACAACTGCAAAGTTTTCGTTTTGATAAGATACATCGCTTCCATGCAGATTTTTCCACCAAGCCAAACAATCCGCACACCAAGCAGCTTGCCCGAAACACAAAAAAGGTATACACTAAATTCACACTGATTATAAACCAGACATTTACAAATTTCATCTCAACCTGGAGGAAACCTCATGACGCATACTGAATTCTCATGGCGAGCCCGAGATGGACAAAAGTTGTATGCCCAAGAATGGCAACCCGATGTACCAATACGCGGCGCCATTGCCCTGGTGCATGGCCTGGGTGAACACAGCGGACGTTATGCCCATGTTGCCGAATCGTTTAATGCTGCTGGTTACAGCGTAGTGGCCCTTGACCTGCGCGGTCACGGCAAAACAGGTGGGCAACTCGGTCACATCCCCTCCTTTGAAGTCGCCATGCAAGATATTGACTACCTCCTTGAACAAACTGCGCTGCTGCACCCCGGCCTGCCCCTCTTCCTTTATGGTCACAGCATGGGCGGTGCTCTTGTGCTCTATTACGCACTCAACCGCCGCCCCAATCTAACTGGCATTATTGCCACAAGCCCAGGCCTTGCGCCTGCCACCCCTCCCACGCGGGCCACGCTGTTTTCCGCCCGCATTGCATACCGCCTGATGCCCACCATGCAAATTGACAATGGCCTCGATCTCAGCGGCCTCTCCAACGACCCCGAAGTCATTCGCCGATACCAGGCCGATCCACTCGTCCATCCCAAGATTTCTGCCCGCCTTGGCCTGGATATCATTCAAAACGGACAGTGGGTGCTGCAACATGCTGCTGAATTTCCACTACCACTCTTGCTCATGGTTGGCAGCGCAGATCGCCTCGTCAGCGTTCCCGCCGTCCATCAAATGGCCAAGAGCGTTCCGCCCGAGCGCATCACGTTCCGCGAATGGCCTGGCGGCTACCACGAATTACACAACGAGCCCAACAAAGCAGAAGTGATTGCCTTCATTCTCGACTGGATCAAACAAAAAGAACCTTCCCCACCGGCTTCGAATGTGTAACATCACAGTCTAAATTGCTACAAACTTCACTTGTTCAGCTTGCCTGAGCAGACTAAAATCATAACAGACCAAAAGAAACACGCGGTAGGCGCCCTGCTTTGCTTGCCGCGTGTTGTAGGCTTTTTTGGGAAAATTCAAACAAGGAGACTGATTCTATGGCCGATTACCTATTTCGTGGTTCACTGTCCCAGCTTGACCCAGCAGTTGAAGAACTGATTCAAATCGAAGCTGAACGCCAGGTACGCAAACTCATCCTGATTCCCAGCGAAAGCACTGCCCCCGTTGCCGTGCGCGATGCGCTTGGTTCCGTTTTTCAAAACCTTTATGCAGAAGGCTATCCGGATGAAGACACGCGTTGGATGAGCGAACAAGAAATCCTCGATTACCCAGCCCGTCTTGCCCATTATCGCCGCTACGCCGATCCCCGCTACTACAAAGGCGTTGAATACGCAGACGTTGTTGAGTCACTCGCCCGCCGCCGCTGTGCCGAAGCCTTTGCCACCCCAACAGTCTCCGCTGATCAGCTCTATGTCAATGTTCAAGCCCTTTCTGGCGCCCCAGCCAACAACGCCGTGTATCACGCCCTCATCAACCCAGGCGATACTGTCTTAGGCATGAACCTTTTGCACGGCGGTCACCTGACCCATGGCTCATCCGTCAACCGCTCCGGCAAGCTCTACAAAATCATCCATTACAACGTAGACCCGACCACCGAACAAATCAACTACGACGTAATGCAAGCCCTGGCACAAGAACACAAGCCCAAAATCCTAATCGCCGGCTACTCATCCTATCCTTGGGTGCCCGATTGGGCGCGTTACCGTGCCATTGCCGACTCGGTTGGCGCCATTCTGCTAGCGGATGTTTCTCACATCGCTGGGCTGATTGCAGGTGGCGTCATCCCAAGCCCGGTCGGTTATGCACACGTCATCACCTTCACCACCCACAAAACATTGTGCGGCCCACGCGGCGCTTGCATCATCACGCAAGACGCAGCCATGGCACGCAAAATTGACCGGGCTGTCTTCCCCGGCGAGCAAGGCGGCCCCCATGTGCACGTCTTTGCTGCCCTCGCCACCACCTTCAAACTTGCTCGCACCGATGCCTTCCGTCAGCTGCAAGCAGCCATCCTGCGCAACTGCGCCGCACTGACCCAACGTCTGCAAGAACGCGGTTTGCGCATCTCTTATGGCGGCACCAACACCCACCTTGCCAATGTGGACTGCAAGACCATTGTCGGCCCCGACGGCACCCCCCTCTCCGGTGACATGGCCGCCCGCATTCTGGATCTAGCTGGCATTGTCCTCAATCGCAACACCATCCCCGGCGATAAAACTGCTCTCAATGCCTCTGGCATCCGCTTTGGCACCCCCTGGATGACCCAACGTGGCCTGGACGAAAACGACATGCGCACCGTTGCTGACATCATCGCAGATGTCTTACAAGCCACAACACCCTACAGCGTTGAAACCCGTCAGGGCCCTGCCCAACGCGCCAAAGTAGATTTCGGCGTATTGGAAGACGCCAAACTGCGCGTGCGTGCTCTGGCCGAAAAAGCAGGTGCAGACATCACCGTTGGAAAGCACGGCTACCCACACTTCTTCTACATTGACGACCAGCCCTCCAAACCCGGCGAATGGGCCTGCTACGACCTGCAAGGCCGCAATGTGCGCACCTTCGCTAATTACGTATTCAGCAGCGCTGTTGAAGACTTGCAACCCGGTCAAAGTCAACCCACCCGTCTCAACACCCCCAAAGGCAGCATTGATGGCTTCCTCACCTGCGTGATGCCACAACACTTCCGTTTCAGTCTGCCCGCCGCTCAAGTTGGCCTTGGCATCACCTGGCTGCGTGACCTCTCAGATGGTTACGTTCAGTTTGATGACGACCCCACTCGCCGCCTGCCCGGGCCCATCCTCGTCACCGAGTCAGACGCTGCGCCCATCACAAGCGCCGAAGGCGAACGCTTCGACACCGCCAAGCCACTCCATATCGGCATTGAAACCCCCTCCACTCAACAGCCCTTACCTGAATTCACCTGGCAAGAACAAGAAGGCGAACTGCGCCGCACACCACTGTACGAAACACACCAGGCCCTTGGTGCAAAGATCATCCCCTTTGCCGGCTGGGAAATGCCCGTCTGGTACACCTCCGTCATCGAAGAACACCTCGCCACCCGTCAGGCAGCTGGCCTGTTTGATGTCTCTCACATGGGTGTTTATCAAGCCGAAGGCCCCGATGCCGCAGTCTTCCTTGATAGCGTCTGCGCTAATGACATTTGCGGTCTGGATGTTGGCGAATCTTGCTACACACACTTCCTGGATCCAGATGCCAACGTTATTGATGACACATTGGTTTACCGCCGCGCCGAAGAACGCTTCCTGGTTGTCGTCAATGCATCCAACGATGATAAAGACTGGGCCTGGCTCAACGCTGTACGCGAAGGAAAAGTCCTCGTAGACCGTCAACGACCCTGGGCGCATGCATTTGGCCGCAATGTGCGCTTACGCAACCTGCGCGACCCCAAAGAGGGCCAGGATATGCGCATTGACATTGCCCTACAAGGCCCCAAATCACGCGACATCCTGCTTGCTCTTGGCTGCGATGCCCCAACACGCAAACGCATCCTGGCGCTCAAACGCACCCAACTTTGCGATGCCACAGTGGGTGGTTTTGACCTGATCGTCTCCCGCACCGGCTATACCGGAGAAAAGATGGCCTTTGAGCTCTTTGTTCACCCCAACAAAGCCGTTGAATTCTGGAATGCACTCACACAGGCCGGACAACCCTTTGGACTCAAACCTTGCGGCCTGGGCGCCCGCGACTCATTACGCACCGAAGCAGGCCTACCACTCTATGGGCACGAAATGGGCGGCGACCTGGGCCTAGGCGTAGCCGAAGCAGGCTTTGGCTCCTACGTCAAAACCTACAAACCCTGGTTCATTGGTCGGCAAGCCTATCTCGCCCGCGAAGCCAAACGCAAAACTGTCGTCGTGCGCTTCCGCTTTAACGAAAAAGGTGTGCGCATGGCCCACCTACACGATCCCGTCCTTGATAGCAAAGGCAAAGTCATTGGTGTTGTCACCAGCTGCGCCATTGACATGGAAGGCTACCTCACGGGTCAGGCCAGCCTCGACCTAAAAGCGGCCATCGAAGGCACCCCCATCGCCATCTACCAAAGCGCACCCAAAACTGCCGCCAAAGCCCCTGCAGAATTGCAACCTGGCGATCGCATTACCCTGCCGACCCCGGCTACCGTCATCAGCCGCTTCCCCAAACTCTAAACACCCGCTTGGGTGCGCTCTGTGTAGGGCGCACCCAAGCCTGATTTTCAACTCAAAATAAGGAGAAACAAACATGCAGCATACGCAATGGGATCATCGCTACGCACAACGCACTCAGCGCA
>JAIWNK010000020.1 GCA_020216845.1 Anaerolinea sp.
TGAAAGGTTCCGCCATCCGAGAACTGCTCAAACTCACTGAGCAGCCCGATATCATTTCCTTTGCGGGCGGCCTCCCTGCTCCCGATGTCTTCCCAATCGAGGAATTCAAAGCCGCCTGCATTCGCGTTTTGGATGCCAATGGCCGGCAGGCATTACAATATGGCGCATCTGAAGGCTACCAGCCCCTACGCGAAATGATCGCTCGCCACACAGAACGCTTCAACTTTGGCGTCACTGCCGATAACGTCTTGATTACATCTGGTTCACAACAAGCCCTAGACCTGCTCGGTAAAATCTTCATCAATCATGGCGACCGCATCCTGGTTGAAGCCCCAACCTACCTGGGAGCACTACAGGCCTGGAATGCTTACGGCGCAGAATACGTTCCCGTTGAATCTGATCAGGATGGTATGCGCACCGACGCACTGGAAGAAGCCCTGCGAACTGGCCCCAAATTCATCTATGTCTTGCCCAACTTCCAAAACCCAACGGGCGTCACCATGTCGCTTGAACGCCGCATGAAGCTCGTTGAACTAGCCGATCGCTATGGTGTACCGATCATTGAAGATGATCCCTATGGTCAATTACGCTTTGAAGGCGAACACTTGCCTTCTGTTGTCATGCTCGATAACAATCTGCGAGACCAAAGCGGCACCTACACAGGCAACGTCATCTACCTCAGCACCTTCTCAAAAATCCTTGCCCCCGGCCTACGTTTGGCCTGGGTCATTGCCCCGCCCGAAGTCATCCGCAAGCTTGTCCTTGCCAAACAAGGCGCCGACCTTCATACGGCCACCTTCAACCAAGTAGTCGCCTATGAAGTTGGGCATGGTGGTTTCATAGATAAACACGTTCAGGTCATCAACCGCGTATATCAGGAGCGTCGCGATGTCATGCTGGACTCACTGGCCGAAAACATGCCCAATGGTGTGCAATGGACTCATCCGCTTGGCGGTCTATTCCTATGGGTCACCTTGCCAGAGCACATGAACACAACCGAATTGTTCAAAGATGCCGTTGCCGAAAAAGTCGCCTTTGTCCCCGGGTCCTCCTTTTACCCCTGCGGCGGTGGCGAAAACACCATGCGGCTAAACTTCTCTTACTCACGCCCCGAAATCATCAATGAAGGCATTGCTCGCCTGGGGCGCGTCATCCGCAAACGCATTTAGTCCTTTAGCATTACACACCACACCCCAATTTCCTGGGGGTGTGGTGTGTAATTTGTGATATACTAAAATCGTCATTTTTCTAAAAACCACGAAAATCAGGCAAGCCGCGTGAAGCCCGAACTCGAATTCTCAACTCTCGATCAACCGTCTTCCTCTGTCTGCGAACAAATCGAGCGCTTTTCCAAAGCGACCGGTATCACTGTGCATATTCGTACCGTGCCCTGGGCCACCGGCTGGACCGAAATGGTCTCCTTTGCTCTTCATGGCCATGCCCCCGATGTCTCCCATATTGGTGCCACCTGGGTCAGCAGCCTGGTTGCCATGAATGCCCTACGCCCCTTTCGCCGATCTGAAATCGAAGCCCTGGGAGGCGAAACCGCTTTCTTACCCGCCTCATGGCAAAGCACACAAAGCACCGCCATTCCTGGCACCTGGGCACTCCCATGGACATCCTATACCTTTGTCATTTGTTATCGCCGTGACCTGCTGGCAAAAGCTGGAGTTCAGGAACAACAAGCCTTCAGCAGCGCTGCCAATCTCGACCAAACCATCCAACAACTGATCAACGCTGGCATTCCCAACCCATGGCTCATGCGCTCCGGCAGTCGTCATGTCAACACCCTCCACCAAATTGCTGCATGGGTATGGGGTGCAGGCGGCGATTTTGTCACCGCAGAAGAGAACCCCGCCTTCTTACGCCCTCAAACCATTGCTGGCCTGAAAGCCTATTATCAATTGGGGCGCTTTCTCACTCCCGAAACGCGCGGGCTTGAAGATGAGCAAGTCATGAACCTGTTCCGACAAGGACAGGCAGCCATGATCATCACAGGTGTAGACCAACCCTATTCTTACCTGCGCGGCAATGCCACCCCCGAAGTCATCGAAAATCTTGGGGTCGCCCCACTCCCAGGCATCCCCTGGGTTGGCGGTGACAACCTTGTGATTTGGCGTCAAACTCAAGACAGCCCCGAACGCGAACATGCCGCCGTTGCGCTAGCAAGTATGCTGGCAGGTCACGATATGCAACGTCAATTCAACTTTAATTTTGGCGGCCCAACCCGTCTGGACGCTTTTCCATTCCTCCCTTACGCCGGCTCGCCCATCACCACCACAATAGAGCAAGCCCTTCGCAAAGGGCGCAGTCACATCCCCATGAAGTTATGGGGGCGGGTTGAGAACGAACTCACCACCGCCCTTCACAGCATTTGGAAACAAATTTTTGCTGGTGAAACAGAAGAAAACGCCATCCTCAATGTCCTCACCCCACTGGACCGCCGTATGAGGTTACTTCTGTCCACCAGCATTGGCCGAACTTAATTCAGCTCTGCCCGTTCTGCCACAGCTTAAATTCTTTCAAAATAGAACCGCCGACAAATTCTCGCAATAGTGAATTGTCGGGAATCAGGGCTTCTTCAATCGGCAAAAACCACTGCAACAAAGCCAAAAGCCGCTTTGCCTCAATATATTCTGGACGGCCAAAGGGCACCTGCCGCAACAACGGCTCAACCCATTGCCTCAACACAGAAAGCTCAAACACCAACGCCGAGTTGAACATTGCATCCGCGTTCTCTTGATACGGAAAGATATGTCGCTTCTCGCCCCGCCGAACCGACTCCCAACGTTGAATGGTTTGCAACGCCGTATACCCCCGCTCGCGCGCATCCCGCACAATCCGGCGAATCAATCTCGTATCTGTTGTTGAAACACGATTGTACCGATCCAAATTCAACTGCGTCAAACACGACACATACACCCGAAACGTCTGCTCAACAGGAATAGCGGGCAACAAACCAGGGTTCAACCCATGAATCCCTTCTAAAATAATCACTTGTTCACTTGCCACGCGCACTGTTTCACCCGGCTCACTCAACCCCGTTTTGAAATTGTAACGCGGTAACTGCACCTCTTCCCCGCGGATCAAACGGCGCAAATCATCCGCCAGTCGGGTTGTATCCAACGCCCCAAGCGCCTCATAATCTCGCTCACCGTTTTCATCAAGCGGCGTACTCTCGCGGTTCACAAAATAATTATCCATCTCGATCGGGAAAGGCGAAAGCCCTTGTGCCAACAACTGCACCGCCAACCGCTTGGAAAAAGTCGTTTTGCCCGAAGAAGAAGGTCCAGCAATCAAAACAATACGCGCATCCTGCCGGCGCACAATCTGTTCTGCAATTTCAGCAATTTGTCGCTCATGCAAAGCCTCAGAAACCAAAATCACTTCGCGTGCCCGCCCAGCCTGCACTGCATCATTTAAAGCGCCCACACTCTCAATCTCCAGACGTTGCAGCCACTGACCATACTGCCGAAACGTATTCAACAAGCGCGGATATTCCGGCATTGGTCCAAGCTCTGTTGGCGCATGACGACGCGGGTATTGTAATACAAACCCCTCCGTCAAAGGGCGCAAAGAAAACCAACGCAAGAAGCGAGTTGAAGGCACCATGTAGCCATGGTGATAATCACGATGCTCCAACAAACGATACAACACCAATGTCGGCCTCTGCCGATACTTCAGCAAACGCACCTTATCTTCATACCCGCGCCCCTGAAAATAGGCAACCGCCTCCTCCAGCGCCACCTCTTTGCGCTCCAAAGGCAAATCCATTGCAACCAATTCCATCATCCGCTGTTCCAAACGGCGTAGCTCATCCTCTGTCAAGGGGTCGCGGCCAATGACCTGACAAAAATAACCACCCGACGCCACAGAATGATCAACCGCCAAACTTGCTTCTGGAAACAGCTCTTCAAACGCCGCCTCCAATAAAAACGTGATCGAACGGCGATAAATGCGCGCCCCATCTGCATCCACCATAGTCACCGGACGAACCTGACTATCCATCTCAATCGGATAACTTAATTCCCGCAACTCGCTATTAACAATCGCCCCGACCACCAACGGGTTCTCAAACTCAGGCACAGCCTTCAAAAAATCGCCGACGCGTGTTCCACGCAGACCGGACAACACACGCCCATCAGGCAAATGCAATTCCACAGTTGCCCGGGGCTGCACAAACTGAACAGAATTGATTGTATCGTTCATTTTCCCTTAATACTCAAACTTTCTCCCTTGGCGGGGCGCTAAGTATAGCGTCACAGACGGTTTTAATCAAGGTTTATACAAAAAGCCTTGCACGTCAGGCCAATTCATGCTAAAATAGGAGCGTTCGTAGGTGCATAGTCGTCGACACCGGAAAGTGGGCGCTCCCCACTTTTCTGCGTATATAAAAAGGTTTTGCTGGAGAGATTGTGTGTTATGAAGAATGAATTTATTCTAGCTTTCAACGAAGTATTGGAAGAGCGACAGCTCCCCAAAGATATCATCGTTAAAGCTCTTGAAGCTGCCATGGTCTCGGCCTATCGTCGCTCTGTCAATGCGTCTAACGCGCAGCATGTAGATGCCCGCATTGACCTTGACACTGGCAAAATCACCGTCTTTGCCGAAAAAGAAATCGTCGAAGAAGTGCAAGACCCGCACACCGAGGTTTCCTTAGCTGAAGCAAGACGCTACAACCCTGAAGCCGAGCTTGGACAGATGATCATCGTTGAAAGCACACCCAAAGATTTTGGCCGTGTTGCCGCCCAAACCGCCCGGCAGGTCATCCAACAACGCATTCGCGATGCGGAACGTCAGGCCCAAATTGACCACTTTGAGCAACAAGTGGGCGAAATCATCAGTGGCAATGTGCAAGCCGTTAACGCCCAAGGCCTAACCATTGGCCTGGAAATGAAAGCCGAAGGCACAATGCCGCGCAAAGAAATGATCCCCGGCGAACGCTTCCGCATTCACGATCGCGTGCGTGCCTTACTTGCCGAAGTCAAAGACAGCCCGCGCGGCCCACAAATCATCCTCTCCCGCACACACCGCAACTTTCTGCGCCGCCTGCTTGAAACTGAAGTCCCCGAAATCTACCACGGCATTGTTGAAATTCGCTCCATTGCCCGCGAACCCGGAGAACGCGCCAAAGTCGCCGTCTCGGCCACCCAAACAGGCATTGACCCGGTCGGCGCATGCGTTGGCATTCGCGGTGTCCGCATTCAGGCCATTGTGCGTGAACTGCACGATGAAAAAATTGATGTAATCGAATGGAACTCAGACCCGAGTATCTTCATCGCCAAAGCAATCAGCCCTGCCCGCGTCAGTGGCGTCTACCTGAACGATCACTCCGTCAACGGCAAAACTGCCACGGTTGTCGTTCCCGAAGATCAACTTAGCCTTGCCATTGGCCGCGATGGACAAAATGCGCGCCTTGCTGCCAAGCTCACCGGCTGGCGCATTGACATCAAAAGCCTGCCCGAGGCCGCCAGTGAAGCCCTGCACCGATTGGAAAGCGACGAAAGCCTGGCTATGATTGCCGACCTCGAACAAGATTCTATGGTGCGCGTGCGCGACATGCTGGCCCGCAAAGCCGAAGGTCGCCCCCTCACCCCTGAAGAATATGACTTCATGGTTAAATTCATTGACCGGGTTGAAAATCGCTCCTCTTCTCGCCGTCAGCCAGAGCGCCAGGCAGCCGAAGAAGCAATCCTCAGCGAAGCGCGTCGCACCATTCCCGCCAGCGCTTTCAGCACCGACCTCCTGGATAGCGGCATTCCCGAGCACGTCGCCTACATTCTTCAAGAAGCCGGCTACACAACCAGCGGCGAACTTGCTCTGCAAATGAAAACCCGCCCCGATGACATTTTGCGCCTCAACGGCATTGGCCCCAAAGCCATGTCCGAAATCCGCAAGCTGCTTGAGCGCCTTGAGCAGCAAAAGCAAATCGAAGATGCCAAAGCAGCAGCAGAACAGCCCGTTGCGGCAACTGAGTCAGAAACGATTGAGACAACCCCGGTCGCAGCACTTGAACAGCCATCCCAAGAAACCATCGCCGTGCCTGTGAATGAGCCAGAAGTAACAAAGCCAGAAACCATCACCGAGCCCATTGCCAGCACGATTGCAGAAGAAGAAAACTTTGCAGACATCTTCACCCTCACCGTCATTGAGCCCCCCATCATCACCGATGACGATGAAGAAGCGTACGAAATTGAAACGCCCAAGAAGTCTAAGAAAGACAAAAAGAAACGCCGCTCTGCCAAAGTCCAAATCGAGTACGACCCAGATAAAGACATGACCATCGTCCACAAAAAGCACAAGCTTGGCGACGACGACAGCGGTTGGGACTATTGATCCATCAAGAGGATAGCGTGACAGCTAAAGCGTCCAAACACCCCCGGCACATTCCTCAACGCACCTGTGTAGGTTGCCACTCCACGCAGGAAAAACGTTCGCTCATTCGCATTGTCTATGGTCCACAAGGCATCTTATTGGATCCAACAGGCAAAGCGCCGGGGCGCGGTGCCTACCTGCACAACCAACGCAGTTGCTGGCAAACAGCCCTCAAAGGCGCTTTGGCTCACGCATTGAAAGTCGAGTTTACCGAACAGGATCGGGCACTCATTCAGGAATACATGCAACGCATGCCCGAAGAGTCGCCCGACCTTTCGAACCCATCTACAAGATGAACGTGCCGTTCCTTAAGAACCCATACCCAAGGTAGGCCTCCCACCCAGGCTGCAGCGCTTTCCGTCCGCAGCTTTCTTCCGGCCCCAAAACCGGACTTGGGCGGAGGCGCCATTTCAGGAGGTGCCTATGAGCAACAACAATCCAAAAACCATCGAGCTGCCAGTTTCAATCACTGTGCGTGAGCTGGCGCAGCAAACCCAATCTAGCCCCATTCAGGTCATCAAGATTTTGATGTCCAATGGTGTCATGGCCAACATCAATCAAACGATTGATTTTGACACCGCCGCCATTGTTGCTTCTGAGCTAGGGTTTGAAGCACACATGCAAATGCCTGAAATCATCGAGGAAAAGGAAACCGGCGAGATTCCCCTTTGGCGACAGCTCATTGCCAATGAAGATGAGAGCAAACTCACCCCCCGCCCTCCTGTTGTCACCATCCTCGGACATGTAGACCATGGCAAAACGACCCTGCTGGATGCCATCCGACACACCAACGTTGCCGGCGGCGAAGCAGGTGGCATCACTCAACACATCGGTGCCTATCAAGTAGAACTCAAAGGCCGCTCCATCACCTTTCTGGATACGCCTGGCCACGCTGCATTTACCGCCATGCGGGCCCGCGGTGCGCAAGGAGCAGATATTGTCGTCCTTGTTGTCGCCGCAAACGATGGCGTCATGCCACAAACGCGCGAAGCCATTGCCCATGCCAAGGCTGCTCGGGTGCCCATCATTGTAGCGCTCAACAAAATAGACCTGGATGGCGCCAACCCCGACTACGTCAAGCGTCAACTTTCCGAAAATGGGCTTGTTCCAGACGAGTGGGATGGCGACACCATGGTAGTACCCGTCTCCGCCAAACAAAAAATCGGCATTGAAGATTTGCTTGAAGCCATTCTATTGGTTGCCGATAGCATCAATATCCGTGCTAACCCCAACGGACGTGTCATTGGCACCGTCATCGAATCAAAAATTGACCGCGCAAAAGGCGTCGTTGCTACCCTGCTCGTTCAAAATGGCACGCTTGAAATGGGTGATGTTGTCCTGGCTGGCAATGCCTATGGACGGGTGCGCGCCATGTTTGATCACCGTGGCCGAAAACTGCGCAAAGCCGGTCCATCCACCCCAGCACTGATCATGGGCCTCAATGACGTTCCTGACGCTGGCGACCTGTTCCAGGTTGTTCCAACCGAAAAAGAAGCCCGCATTCTGGTAGAGGAACGCAAAGCAGCTGCTCAACAACAACAAACCATTGCCAAAGTCAGCCTTGAAGAACTCTTCAATCGCTTCCAATCTGGCGAAGTCAAAGAGCTCCGTCTCATCCTCAAAGTTGACGTACAAGGCTCACTTGAACCAATTGTCAACTCACTCAACGACCTGAATAAAGGCGACATCAAAATCAACGTTCTGCACGCCGAAACTGGCAACATCAGCGAAAACGACGTCATGCTCGCCGCCGCCTCCAAAGCGATTATCCTCGGCTTCAATGTCCAGGCCGATACTCCGGCCCGCCGTCTGGCCGAGGCAGAGGGCATCTCCATCCGCCTCTACCAAATCATCTATCGCATGATTGAAGACATTGAAAAAGCCCTCAAAGGCATGTTAATGCCCGAATTCAAAGAAGTTGTCATTGGTCGCGCCGAAGTTCAAACTGTCTTCCATATCTCCAAAGTTGGCGATATTGCTGGCTGTCGCGTCGTCCAGGGTGAAATTCGCCGCAACGGCAAAATTCGCCTCTTGCGCGCCGGTCAGGTCATTTACGAAGGAGAAATTAGCAGCCTCAAACACGAAAAAGACGATGTCCGTGAAGTGCGGCAAGGCTTTGACTGTGGCATTTCCCTCAAAAACCACAGCAACTTCTCCGCCGGTGATATTATCGAATGTTACGTGCTGGAGAAGAACAGCCTGCTCTAACTCAAAAGAAGAGGTTACCATGCCCTCAAAACTTCGCATTCAAAGAATTTCAGACCGCATTCGCCAAGAGCTGGCGCAAATGTTGGTAATGAATGAAGTGCACGATCCACGCGTCGAGGGAATTTCTGTAACAGATGTCAAAGTAGATCGCGAGCTCACCTGCGCCGATATCTATGTCTCTGCCATCGAAGGTAGTGAGCGCAGCGCATCTGTTCTGGCTGGTCTCGAAAGCGCTTCCGGCTTCATCCGTCGCCTGCTTGCTGAGCGCGTACAATTACGAAGCTTTCCACGCTTGCGCTTTCATTGGGACCCAACGCCTGAACGCGCCGACCGCATCGAAAGCATCCTGGCCGAGTTACGTCGTCAGCAACAGCCAAACACCGACTCAAACCCGAAAGCCGAGCAATGAGTCAAGCAGACCCTATGCATGACTTAATTCGAACCACGCTGCACCAGGCCAACCACATTGCCCTTTTCTCGCACATTCGTCCCGATGGCGACGCAATCGGCTCTTTGCTTGGTCTGGGGCTGTGCCTGCAACAGGCGGGCAAACAAGTTGAAATGATTCTGCGCGATGGTATTCCGCAGAATTTCCGACATCTCCCAGGCCATGAGCAAATTAAAAGCACACCTACAAGCAACGCTGATCTATGGATCATCCTGGATGCATCTGACCCCAACCGCATTGGCGGCTTGCTAGATGGTCGCCAACCCGATATCAACATTGATCATCACGTCACCAATCTCAACTACGCCCGCATCAACTTCATTCAACCAGAAGCTGTTGCAACCGCTGCCATTCTGGCCGAATCAATCCCCCTTTGGCAACTGCCCATTCCACCCGCTGCTGCTCAGGCACTACTCACTGGAATCCTAACAGATACGATTGGCTTTCGCACCTCAAACATGACCTCTGATGTGCTACGCCTTGCTGCCAACTTGATGGATATGGGCGCCGACTTACCAGAGCTATACCGCCGCGCCCTCAGCACCCGATCCTACGAATCGGCTATGTATTGGGGACAAGCACTTGCCCGGCTTCAACGCCAGGGAACTCTCATCTGGACCAGCCTGACCCTGCAAGATCGCCAAGTCAGCGGCTATAACGGCAACGACGATGCCGACCTAAACAACATCCTCTCCAGCATTGATAGTAGCGAAGTATCCATCCTGTTCATCGAACAAAAAAACGGCACGGTCAAAGTCAGTTGGCGTGCCCAACCCGGCTGGGATGTTTCTGCACTGGCCCTGGAGTTTGGTGGTGGCGGGCATGCTCCTGCTGCAGGAGCAGATATTCCCGGAACATTATCAGACGTACAAACGCGCGTCTTACAGGCAACAATGGCCTGGATGCAAGCTTCAAATCAAAAGAAACAAAGTACAATTAATCATAATCAAACTCTTTCTGGGGTGAAAT
>JAIWNK010000021.1 GCA_020216845.1 Anaerolinea sp.
GACTATGGAAAAAGATTACGATGTAAAAAACGCCATTTCTGGCGTCCTGGTTGTGGACAAGCCCGTTGGGCTCACGTCTCACGACGTAGTGCAAATCATCCGCAAAGGTACCCGAATCCGCCGCGCAGGCCACACCGGAACGCTTGATCCGCGCGCTTCAGGCGTATTGGTCATTTTGCTTGGCCCAGCTGTACGCCTTAGCGAATATGTGGCCGCCTCCGACAAGCACTATCAAGCCGTAATTCAACTCGGCTCCAGCACAGATACGTATGATGCCGAAGGTCAGGTGCTCAACTCCTCGCCTGTCAGCGTCACCGAAGAAGAATTTGTTCAGGCTCTCAACAGCTTCATTGGCGAAATCACCCAAGTCCCCCCGCCTTACTCAGCGGTCAAAGTTGGTGGACGCAAAGCCTATGAAATGGCCCGTCAGGGTGAAGAGGTGGATCTTGCCCCGCGCACCATTCAAGTATACAGCCTTGAACTACTTGAATGGGATCCCCCTGAGGCAGTCATTGATGTCTACTGCTCCTCTGGCACCTATGTGCGCTCGCTTGCAAACGACCTCGGCGAAAAACTCGGCTGCGGAGCGCATCTGATTGGCCTGCGCCGCACCAAAAGCGGACGCTTCACGCTGCGCGACGCCGTTCCCCTACGCAAACTGCGCGAAGCCTTTGACGCTGGCAACTGGTACCAATACCTCATCCCCGCTGCCGAAGCACTGAGCGACTGGCCCGCCGTTGAACTCAACCACGATCAGGTTGAAGAAGTACGGCATGGTCACCGCGTCCCCGGTCACAGCGATGGCGTCTTTCGCGTACGTGGCATCAGCGAACAAGGTGAGCTTGTCGCCTTGTTAGAATTTGATCCCGAAACGCACGAATGGCAACCCAAAAAAGTTTTCTTCTAACCCCACCATCTATCCATGCGCCATGTTGAAACCCTTGATAACCTGCCGCTTCGCGGTGCATGGGTAACCATTGGCTCGTTTGATGGTGTGCACATTGGGCATCAGGCAATTGTCAATAACCTTGTATCTGCTGCCCATCAAGCGGGCGCGCCGGCAGTTGTCCTCACCTTCTACCCTCACCCCGCAGTAGTACTTCGAGGTCTGGGCGGCCCGTTTTACCTCACCACCCCCCAAGAACGCGCTGAACTCTTGGGCAAACTGGGCGTAGATTGGGTCATCACCCTACCTTTTACTCAAGAATTGGCTCAACAAGAAGCTGAAACCTTCATCCAACAACTCAAGCAAAAACTGGATGTATGCTGCCTGTGGGTTGGGCATGATTTTGCTCTAGGGCGCAATCGCGGCGGCAACATTGAAACGCTACATCAACTCAGCCAACGCATCCCTTATCAACTCAAAGTCATCCCACCAGTAAAAATTGGCGAGCAAGTCATCTCATCCAGCATCATCCGCCAGGCGATTCTCACCGGCAACATCGCTGCAGCCACCACCTGGCTCGGCCGGCCCTATGACTTAAGCGGCACCGTCATCACCGGCGACCAACGCGGGCGGACCATTGGCTTCCCGACCGCCAACCTTGCAACCTGGTTTGAACGCCTCCTACCAGAAAATGGCGTTTACGCCACCTGGGCCTACACCGAGCAGGGACGTTGGCCCTCCATCACCAATGTTGGCCTACGCCCCACTTTTGAACAACGCGCCCCACAACCGCGTGTGGAAACACACTTGCTTGACTTTGAAGGCGACCTATACGGACAAACCCTACGGATCGAATTCATCCGTCATTTGCGTCCCGAACAACGTTTTGAAAACCCGGCTCGGCTCATCCAACAAATTCGCCAGGACTCCCTGGCGGCTCGTGAGGTATTTGCCCATGTCTCGTGAACGGCAAGTCTATCTGCTCGACCCCAAACAGCTTAGCCCCGAAACGATTGCAGTAACGTTTGCCAAAACATCTCGCTCACCCCAATCCTTTCGCCAAATTGCCGCCGAGCTGAGCGACGCCCAAAGTGCTGATTTTCATGAAAAATGGGTCGTCGGTTACGGACATGCCTCCGTTGCCGAACACGCCGTCTTGCACATTGCCGTTGAAAATCTCTCTCGCCTGGCTGTTGAATGCCTCGAATCCAACCGTCTGGCCTCCTACACCGAAAAATCCACCCGCTATCAACAATGGGGCCCCGACGATTTTTACCACCCCGCAGAGCTTTCAGCAAGCCCTACCCTGCAAAACATCTATCAACAAACCTGTCGGCAACTCTTTGAAACCTACACAGCCTGTCTGCAAGCACTCCCCCCCCTGCTTGCCGACGAATCTGCCCCGCTTGCCAATGAAACACCTTCCGCCTACGAACGCCGCCTGCGCTCACAAGCGGTAGATATCTGCCGCTACTTGCTACCAGCCGCCTCACTTGCCAACGTTGGCATCACCATCAACGGGCGCTCCCTTGAACACGCCATCAGCAAAATGCTCTCACACCCCTTGCAAGAAGTGCGCAGCCTTGGCGAAGAAATCAAACACGTTGCACAAACCGCCCTGCCAACCCTCATCAAATATGCTGACGCCTTACCCAACCTGATCCACTTGCCCGAAGCGCTCCCCAACCTCTCATCATTGCAAAACAATGACGCAGAAAACGATTGGTGTCAACTTTGTCAATATAACACCGACGGCGAAGAGCGAATCCTGGCTGCGACACTGTACCGCTTTAGCCAAATTGGCTATGCGCAGTCTGTGCGGCAAGTCACGCTTGCCTCACCCGACCAAAAACGCCAAATCGCGACCGCCCTCGCCCACCAAATTAATAAACATACCGCACCCATCCGCGAGCTTGAATACGCTAACCTTACCTTTGATATCTGCATTGACCAGGGCGCTTATTTTGAGCTCAAACGTCACCGCATGATGACCCAAACCCCGCAGGCTTTCACCCCTCATCTTGGCTATGCCTTACCCCGTCGCATCGTTGCTGCTGGAATGCAAGCCCCTTATCAGGCCGCCATGCAAGCTGCTGCACACGCCTACACCCAAATCGCTGATCAACTCAATCCACAAGTTGCGGCTTACATCTTACCCAACGCCTTCAACCGCCGCATCCTTTTACAGACCAATCTACGCAGCGCCGCCCACCTCATTGCTCTGCGTAGCGCCCCCAACGCTCACTTTGCCATCCGCCGCCTTGCCCAACGCATGGCCGAGCAAATTACACAGATTTACCCCTTGCTCGCCCCGCTCTTGAGCTGCAACCCAACCGAGACCTGGCAGCAAATTGAGCTTGAGCATTTTGCTCACACACAACTGAATGCGTTCCTTCCACCTCTATAAGGAGCAAAACTTCATGAAAACCATTGCATCTGTGTTTTGGAACCCGTTGGAACACCGTCTGCGCGCTGGCTGGCGGATTGTCCTTCAAGCTGTGCTATTCTTGGTCTTGCTTGCCATCGGTAGCGGAACGATTCAAGTGTTTGTTGCCATCACTGGGATTATTTTACCCCAAAATGTCTCTATATTCGCCATGCGCCTGCTCTCTCCCATTGGCCTTACCCTGGGCGCCTTTGCCAGTTTGGCCATCGCTGGGCTACTGCTTGACCGGCGACCTTTTGCAGATTTTGGCTTTCACTTTAACCGGCGTTGGTGGGCAGACTTTGCGTTTGGGCTCGGCCTCGGTGCTGTGTTAATGCTGCTGATTTTTCTGGTTGAACAATCATTGGGCTGGATCACCATCACCAACGATTTCTTCAACGACCCGCCTTCCACAACGCTCTGGAACAACGCGTTGATCATGCTTGTTCAATTCATCGCCGTCGGATTCTATGAAGAAATTTTTTCCCGCGGCTATCAATTGCGCAACCTTGCTGAAGGGTTTGGCTTCTTAGGCCGCAAAGGTCTCTATGGTCTACTCGCTGGCTGGCTAATCTCTTCCAGCGTCTTTGGCTTTTTACACCTTGGCAACCCCAATAGCACATTCATCA
The DNA here is from genome assembly GCA_020216845.1 of Anaerolinea sp. Lineage (GTDB taxonomy): Bacteria > Chloroflexota > Anaerolineae > Anaerolineales > Anaerolineaceae > JAIWNK01. The sequence goes on from JAIWNK010000021.1 coordinate 3,941, forward strand.
GCACATTCAACCTGGTGATTGCTGGCCTTTTTCTTGGTCTGGGCTATGTTCTCACTGGTGAGCTAGCCATTCCTATTGGATTACACATCACCTGGAACTATTTTCAAGGGATTGTGTTTGGCTTCCCTGTCAGCGGCTCCAAATCTGGATCAAGCTTCATTCAGATTCAACAAAACGGCCCCACCCTATTTACCGGCGGCGATTTTGGCCCAGAAGCAGGCCTCGTTGGCCTTGCAGCCATGTTCTTGGGCAGCTTGCTGATCGTCTTATGGGTCAAACAAACGCGCCACAACATCGCATTGCAAAACCGGCTGGCACAATATCAGCCCCCCACACCGCCGCAATCGCTCAGCTAATCTGTCGCCTCGCCCAAAATTGTCACCGCCACCAGCATGTTGGCAAACGTCACTTTTTGGGCGCTGGGTGCAGAAAGTTGTCCTAACGTATACACGCACACCATTGGCAAATCGCCCAGTTCAGCTTGCAACGCTGTCACAATCTGTTCACGATTCAACTCGAACAGTGTTCGCCATGCCTTATCCAAGAATACCAACGCCACCCCAGGACGCGCTTTGCCCAATGACTGCAAAGCCTTTCTTACCGCCAAACGGGCCGCTTCCAAACAGGTTGCCGTATCGCCAACCATTAATCGCATTCGTTGCCCTTCCTGAAGCGGAATATTCATCCGTAAATTGCCATTCACTTCAACATGCAAAGGCGTACGCGGCAGGTCCTCATATCCTTCCAGGGCCAACGGATAAAGCCGAATCAAATTCTTAAGCGGTGGAAACCCCCAATCGCGCGGCGCATATCCAAACACGCGCCCATAGGCCTCTGCCGGTGAAACCCCATCCAGTTCCTGCACCCACGTGCCGCGCGCTTTTGTCACTTTAAAGTAAACCCCAACCGGTTTCCAACCATGCGCTGCACCAACACCCAGCGCAAATTTACCGCCAAGGCAAAGCGCAGCCATTGCTCCACTACCACATTGGGCTCCTGCTAATTGATACGTCTTTGCCTGCCCATCCCCATCCGCCATGCCCCCCGCAACCGCAACGCTCCGCCCATCAAATGCCGCCGAAAGCGCTAATGGATCACCATTTAAACCATCCAATGCCAATAACACCCCCTGAACCGCCCCCCCCTCTTGCTCGCTCAAAATCTGGCCCAATTGTTGTGCCACGAGTGCGCTCTTCTCTGAATAAGTCGGGAACCAATGCACTTGAGCGCGCAAATCTGTGCCAGAAATCAAAACAACCGCCACAATATGCGACTCTTCACCCTCTGCCATTAGAACCCGCATCGTGCTAAAACCCCACCACGGCAAATTTGGCAACAAACTGGTCACACCAGTCAAAACATCTGCCATATTAAATTCTTGCGACGCAAAAACGATTCCTGTCACCGGGCGTCCAGCGCTCAGGTGCGCCAGTGCTTGCTGCGCTGCATTCAAACCAGCTTCACGACCATCCAAACCATGCGCCAAACCAATTGCCGTGTTCATCCTATGCGCATCTCCTTTGCATCTTATTCCGCAATCGGCACTGTAAAGTGGAATGTCGTTCCCTTGCGAAACTCGCTCTCAAACCAGATCTTGCCGCCTTGCATTTCCACCAGGCTGCGGGTGATGTTCAACCCCAAACCTGTGCCAGGGGCTTCACGCGCCTTCTGATCATCCGAACGGAAGAAACGCTGGAAAATTTTCTTTTGATCTTCCGGAGAAATGCCAATCCCCGTATCCTGCACCCAAATATGGACAACTTGACGCGGCCCATTTGCATCCCAAATGTTTTCACACCGTTCTGCGCACACATAAATCGTGCCACCCCGATCGGTATATTTATACGCATTACTGACCAAATTGACTAAAATCTGCACCACACGCACACGGTCCGCCCAAATCTTTGGCAAATCTTCGGGCAGTTTAATCTCCAAAGTCTGTTCTTTCTCATCAATTTGCCGCTTGGTCGAACGAATGACTTCATCCACAATGTCCGCCAACACATGATCTTTAAAGTCCATCTTCAAGCGCCCAGCTTCGATCTTAGAAAGATCATTTAAGTCCGAAATCAGGGTATTCATACGATCAATATTGGAGCGGATGATCGCAAGGAAATTGGCCTGCATCTCATTAATTGGGCCAACTGCACCCTTTGCCAAAAAGTCTGTATACCCCTTAATCGAGGTCATTGGGTTTTTCAACTCATGTGCAACAAAGGACACAAATTCACTCTTTGCCACACTAGCTGCTTGTACCGCTGCATACAATTGCGCATTGGCAATTGCAATGGAAGCATGATCACATAAGCGCGTCAGAAAATCTACTACCTCTTGCGCAAGCATTCCGCCTTCACGCGCCTCAAGCAAAATCAGGCCATTGGTCACCCCTTCTCGACGCAACGGCAAAAGCACCTGCACCGTTGCCCCCTTTAACAAAGCCTGTTCTGCAACTGCCCGCTGCACAGGTTGACCTGTGCGAATTACTTCTTGCAATTCATAGGGCGCATAGGGCAGCAAAGCCTCTTGATAAGCTGCAAGCTCTTCACCATACCCTTGCGAAGCAATGATTTGCAGCCCATCATCATACACAATTCCCACCAACCCGGCAGCAGCATGCGATTGGCGCATGGCCCATTCCAACGTGATGCGCATCGCTCGACTAGCATCCAGTGTCGTATTCAGCTCTCGGTCAATCCGCTGCATCACAGAAAGTTCTTCCACACGCTCAGCCAGCGCTTGGTCTGTCATTGTGAACAGGCGTGCATTTTCAATCGCAATTGCCGCCTGTGCAGCAAAAGCCATCAGCAAATTCTCATCCTCAGCTGTAAACGGCACACCATCTTTACGATTGATGACCTCAATTACACCAATGACACGCTCTTTGACCACCAACGGCACGACCAACAAAGCCCGCGTCACAAAGCCCGTCTGCCGATCCGTCTTGGAGAACCAATCCGGCGAACTGGCAACATCGTTGACAATCACCGGCATCATTGAACGTACAGCTCGCCCAACTACCCCCGAACCCGGCGGCAAGCGCTTTCCAACCAAATCATTGGCCACCGGGCTATCCACCACCCGGAACACCAATTCGTCCGTCTGCGGATCCACCAGCAACAGACTGCCGGCTTCACAATTCAAAATACTGACCGCACTCTGCAGAATCGTTTGCAGCAACAACTCCAGATCCACCGTTGAAGTCAATTGACGAGTGACATCATTCAACGTGGAAAGTTGCCGGGCACGTCGCTCGGTCTCCTCAATCAAACGCGCTTTCACAATTGCGCCCGCAACCTGATCGGCAATTGCTTGGATCAATTCGGCTTGCTCACGCGTGTAAACCACTGCCGAGTTGCGCGTGGACAGGCTCAACGCGCCAATCGTTCCAGCTCCCGCATTCAACGGCACCCCCATCCATGCATAAACTTTGGTCTGCGGGACCTCCATACCTCGCCGTTGAAATTCACGTGCATAATCATCTGTGATTAAAATGCGTCGGCTGCGGATGACTTCATATTCCAACGCTTTGCCCTCAGGCACCAATTTATTCTCTTCTTCCCAAATTCGTTCATCTTGCTCAATCACAAACACTTGCCGCAAATTCCCCGAAATCGCATCCACCAGCATCAACCGGACATCATCTGTCTCGATCAATTGACTCGCCTGCGCATATGTCAGCTCAAAAATGTCATCCAGGCCAATGGTAATATTGACACCCTGCGCCACACGTGTCAACACATTCATCTCGCGCACACGCCGTTCCATGTTTGCCACAACTTGCGCCCGTTCAATGGCCAATGCTGCCTGATCCGCCAAAGTCTCTACAAAACTAACATCCTGAGACGTATACGGCTCACCCGAAAGACGTTGACCCAATGCAATCCACCCCGCCAAACGCTGTCGCCCAGGCAAATGAACAAAAAGTTGTGTGCCCAAAATCTTGAGCCGCGCCTGATCCGATTGCAAGGAACGCGGAATTTCGCCAAACGAACTAATGAACAACGCTCCATGACTACGCGTATTCAAAACCTGTGCCAGGGCACTGTTGACCGGAAAACGCAAATCACTCGTTGGTTTTCCTTGTGAATCTTCTGTTGCCAAATATTGATCGCTTAATGGATCAAACAAAAAGACATGAATTTGATTTGGTTGCAATGTGTCATCAATTGTCTTGCGCAACAAAGCAATAATGCCTTTCAAATCTACGACCTCGGTTAATGCACCTGTAAAGGCCGTCAAACGCTCCTCATACGCTTTGTTGTTGCGGAAAAAAATCCGATCTACCAAACTTGATAACCAATTGCGCAGTGGCATCAAAGTCAATGCCAGCAGAAAGAACGTTACCCCTGCAACCATAGGGCTATTGCTTCCCACCACAGGCATCAGCACCAGGCTCAACCCTGTGCTCAACAGCGCATACCCAACAGCCACCAACACCCCCATCAAACCATAAAGAAATACTCGGCTAAACACATAGTCGGTATATAACATCCGATACCGCTGTATCGAATAGCCAGTAATAATCGGAAAGACAAACAACGGGAAAATAATGTAAGGAGTGAATGCAATCTGCGTCTGGAGAACCGGTGTAATGAACAGCCAGCTTGCCGGTGGAATGAAAGACAACCCAGCGCCCACAAGCACCAACCGAATTTGCTCTCGCTCCATCGGCGAAGTTGAGTGTGAATATCGAGTTAACAGGCGCACAAACGCCAGTATCGCACATAGCCCAGCAAAGAAATACACCATCCGCCACGGCCAAACGTAGTCAGCGGGGCGATCCATGTTGTACATCGTCGCCCATGCAACCGCCGATAGCAGCACACCCACGCCATACCAAACCATGTGCAAAGTGGGTTTGCGACGATAGAGCGCAATCTCGCTAGGAAAATATAGAGCAAGGTTCAGCAAACCAGCGCCACAATTTGCCATCCCAAGCACCCAAAGCCAGGAAAAAACATGTGTCGTACTCAAATCAAACACCCCCATTGTTGCCAACGACACCGAGATGGCAAACATCACAAAATTGCGCGCCGCCGGTTCTGAACGCCGGGTTGCCACCATCCAGACAGCAGAGCCCAAATAAATTACCCCCACCAAATAGGGGATAATAAAATACGCCCAAAAGTCCGCCGCCGGAAAACGAATCAATGAAACCGTATAAATTCGTTGCTCACCCTCTGGAGACTGAACCGTTAAATCCACCAGGTCCCCAACCTGATATGACTTTAGCACCTTCCGAATTTCCGCCGCATTGCGCACCACTTTTCCATCAATCGCCTGCAGCTGATTGCCAAAATTCACATTCATGCGCAACATTTGCCACGGAGAAGGCCGCAAGGTTGAATTGTTCCCGTTGAACACCATACTCTGCTCAACAAAACCGCCAATAAATGGTTGGGCGACCCAGTCCGCTGCCAAAATTGGTGCAACCAAAGCCATAATTAACGCTGGAATCAAATACAGCGCAGCAATCATTTGGAAGACACGCTCTCGAAGAGGTTGCTTAACAAACGAAAAAGTTTGGTCAGGTATTCTTTTTTCTTGAGTCATTGTCCTCTCCAAAAAGGTACAAAGTCTGAGCGCCTGTCTTTTTAAAGTGATCTGCCTGTAATTCAATCATGCTGAATGGTCGTAGAATACGTCCCATCAATTTGGCGTACACCTCATCCATTCAAAAACATGTAAATATTATACCCTGTTTGCCTCAAATTAAGCGTTCACAAGCGACCTTATTTTTGCGAGCGCTACGCTTGCGATGGTTTCAATCCCCCCAACCAATAAGCGCCAAGCAAATATACCCCCATCGAGAGCAACAAACCAATGGTTGCCGCCAGCGGGTCAAATTGCTGAATTGAAAAAATAGCAGGGGATGTCAGCGAAGAGCCCTGAAACGTCACAACCACACCGGCATACAAATTATTGGCCCAGTGCAACCCCAATGCCAATTCCAAGCTCTGTGAACGCAAAGTAATCCACCCTAACATCAGCCCCATCAACACATAAGTCGGCAGCATTAATGCCATTCCATACATCCCGACCTCTGGATTTGTCCCATGC
>JAIWNK010000022.1 GCA_020216845.1 Anaerolinea sp.
AAAAAGCCAAACACCAAAGCCGGAACAATCAACGGCAGCCAAATACCTTTGGTCAAAAGAGACAAACTCTGCGGCAAATACCCGCGAAACAACAACTCTTCTGTAGAAGTTTGCACAGGAATTAAAAGGAAAGCCAACACAAAATATGGCAGCGAACGCCGCCAATCAAAAGAGAAGACATAATTCCCCGGCTGCATGAATGCCAAAACAACATCCACCAATCCCGAAAGCACAAACCACCCCGCCGCTGAAAAAAACAACCGCTTCCAATTCACCCGCTTCCATGGCGTGATCAGCGAGCGCAATGGACGCCCATGCAAAAATCGCAACCCTGCCCATAATCCAGCAAGAGCAAACGGGAACGGCAACATTGCCACCAAAAGCATTGTAATCGGCGAAAACTGCCGATAATCCAATGTCCCCTCCACAAAAAATGCAATGATTACCAAAACAACCGAAACCGCCAATGACACACCAATAATCCCGACATTGACCACAAGATAACGCCAAAACTCATTTTGTCCAGATTGTGCTTGCTTCAAATAAGCATTTTCTTGCATCATCCACACTCCTGCTCAAAAAATCTTCTTCAAGTATATGAAAAACGAACCGGCCTGTAAAGCCAAAACGAAAGTCAATTGCCCTCAGCCGCAAAACGCCCTATAATGGTATCATGTTTCAGGCATTAGCCAATCCTTTTCACTTTGGCGGCGAAGAATACAAGCTTCCGTTACAGCGCTACCTACCACCGCTCTCGCGCGGCAGTATATCTCACTGGCTTGAGCAATTTGCATTCTCACCCAGCAGTTGGCTACTTGACCCCTTTGGTGCTCAACCGGCTCTGGCAATCGAGGCCGCGAAAGCTGGCGCACGCGTCCTGGTCGCTGTCAACAATCCCATTCTTGCCCATCTACTTGAAACCCTATGTGCCGCCCCACGCCGCGACGATTTTCAATCCGTTCTAGCCGAGCTTGGCGCCACTCGACGAAATGAAGAGCGTTTAGAACGCTCCATCCGTGCCAGCTATCAATCTCCATGCCCAGCCTGCAATGCAACTGCCACCGTCACCGCCTATTTATGGCACGCCAAACAGGAACGCCCTTTTGCCCGATTGCTACGCTGCTCAACCTGCGGTCTGGAAAGCGAAGCCCCTCTCAGCCCCGAAGATATTAAAAATCTATCCCTACCCGGCAGCAGCGCGCTCACCCGCGCTCGCGCCCTGTCACGCGTAAGCGCCGCAGATGAAGGCGAAATCCACCAAACCATTGAAAAAACATTGCAAGTTTACCCCGAACGCGCCCTCTACCTGCTCTTCACTTTAATCAACAAAAGCGAAGGCCTTGCATTGTCACCTGAGCGCCGCCGTTTGCTAGACGCCCTATTACTCTCTGCCTGCGATGCAGCCAATACCCTTTGGCCATGGCCAACCATACGCACCCGGCCAAGGCAACTTACCATTCCTCCACAATATCGCGAAAACAATCTTTGGCTTGCATTGGAAGAAGCCGTTGAAGTATGGGGGGCTGCTGCCCTGCGCCCCATCCCCTGTACACGCTGGCCAGAATTCCCTCCCCCAAACGGGGGCATCTGCATTTACCCTGGCCGGGTACGCAGCCTTGCGGCCCTGCCCGACCTCCCGCCCATATATGCTGTTTTGACGATATTGCCACGCCCCAACCAGGCCCTCTGGACACTTTCAGCGCTCTGGTCAGGGTGGCTATGGGGGCGTGAAGCAGTCCAACCCATCAAAGCCGCACTGGAACGTCGCCGATACGATTGGACCTGGCACACAGCCGCACTTTATCAAGTCTGGCAAACGCTCCAAAAACGCCTTCCTGAAGGAACACCTATCCTGGCTGACATCCCTGAAATTACCCCCGGCTTCATTGCCGCCACAATCGGATCAGCCCACGCTGCCAATTTACGCCTTGAGGGTCTCGCACTGAATAGCGAACAAGAAACCTTACAAACCGCGTGGCGCATCTCTTCACAATCATCCATGCCGCCTTCCACGCATCAAACAAATTTTCTCCCCATCATCCGCTCTGCCATTGAAGAATGTCTCGAACGATACCAAGAGCCTGCCGCCTACATCCAAATCTATACTGCTGCCGTGATCGCATTAGCGCAACAAAACGCCCTCGCCAGCGCCGTTGAGCCGCCCGCTGACCAAATTAACCGCATTCAGGCCGCTCTGCATCAGGCGCTGCAAGACCCAACGCTCATCCGCCGCAGCGACAAAAGCAACAACAGCCTTGAAATTAGCTCTTGGGAATCAGCCTCTGCGCCCAACCTAACCACGCTCCCTCTTGCCGATCGGATTGAAATGGAGCTTGTACGTTTTCTAGTCAAAACCCCCGACGCAACCTTGCCAGATATCCAACTCGCCCTGGCTAGAATTTTTCCTGGCCTGCTCACCCCTCCGCTTAACCTCATCCAAGCCATTCTGGATTCATATGCTGAACCCACACCTGGCGAACCGGTCCGTTGGCGGCTACAAAGCCAAGAAGCACCCAATTTACGCCGCAGCCATATTCAAACCATCCAAAAATTGCTTTGCCGCCTCTCCACACAACTAGGTTACACCTGTCAGGGAGAAACACCTCTTCTCTGGCTGGACAATCAAGGTCACATCCGCTACGCCTTCCATATCACGGCTTCCAGCATCATCAGCCGCTTTGTCTACGCCCCTCCTGCTACCGCGCAACACAAGGTCATCGTCCTCCCCGGTGGACGTTCAAACTTGTTGCATTTCAAGCTAAATCGAGACGCATATCTACACCGCTCAGCACAAGGCTGGCAATTTCTCAAATTTCGACACTTGCGTCAACTTGCTGAACGCCCCGGCCTGACTCCAGCACAGTGGGATGAGCTGCTTGATGCCGACCCACCGCGCTGGCAAGCGCCCACCCAAATGACCATCTTCTAAGGAGTTGGCGTTTCGCTTGGCGTAGGGGTCGCCTCGGGCGGAACCGGCGTTGCTGAAGGCGGCAAGGTCTGCGTCACAGTTGGTGTCCAGGTAATCGTTGCTGTTGGTGTTGGTGAAGGCGTTAAAGTCATCGTTGCAGTCGGCACCATCAGGTTCAACCGAATGCGCCGCTCCGCCTCCGTGCCGCGATCACTTTCCAACACAATCCGCAGCGTCACAACCCCATCTGGCAAACCGGAAATATTCCAGGTATAAATCAACTCCGGGTTTTGATACGCCTGCTGAACATTCTCCACCAGCGCAATCCAACTAGCCGGGTCCGCCCCTGGACCCCATTCCAGTCGGAAGCGTTTGAAATCATTGGCAATGTACACAACCGCATAAATATCCAAAGAATCGGTTGTAATCGTCTGCCCATCCGTCAGACCAGCAAACAAAATTTGCGGGCGCGGATCCGTCACAGCACACGCTCGTTCTGGTGCGAACAAAAATGGCTCATCAAACCCTATGCTTTCCGCCCAGGCTTTCCCTTCCGCTGTTTCACGAATCCATCGTACCGCTGCTGGATCGGTCACGTTCAGCACAAATTGTTCTTTTTCATAATCCGGGCAAGCAGCTGAAGCAGCTAAGCCCGTCCAGGTATCTACCCGCACTTTTTTCCACAAGTCCTGATCTGCCGGCAACGGCAGCTGATCGAAAGCAAAAATCTCCGAGCGCTGCGAGCTGCACCATGGCGAAGGCTCCGTGCCTGAAATTGAACAAATCACCCGATCCACAATCCCCGCGGGTCGAACAAACGCCGAGGGTGAGCCACCCGACACCAACGGCGCAGCAAACTGCATGAATTGCGCCCAAACCGGTGCCGCCCCCGACAGACCGGTCGTATTCACCATCGGCGTGTAATCTGCATTGCCAAACCACACCCCCACTGCCAGATCAGGCGTATACCCAATCGTCCAATTATCACGAAAATCGTTGGTCGTCCCCGTCTTCACCGCTGCCTGAAACGGCAGTCGGAGCACCGAATTGCTGCCAAACATAGGCGTGCGCGCCTCATTATCTGAAAGAATGGAACTAATCAAATAAGCGTGCTCAGCGCGCATCACTTGCTCACCGACAGGCGGTTGATATTGATACACCACATTACCGCGATAATCTACAATTTGAGTAATTGCCACCGGAGCAACCCGCCGTCCGCCATTCGCAAACGTAGCATAAGCATTGGTCATTTCCATCAAAGTCACCTCACCGCCGCCCAGCGTCAGTGCCAAGCCATAATCAGAGCGAGTGAGTGACTGAATCCCCAACCGTCGGGCAAAATTGATCAATCCATCCGGCTGTGCCGTTGTTGGATCATCATAAATACCCACAAACTGCAATGCCCGTACTGCTGGGATATTATAGGAATTCGCCAGCGCAGACCGAACCGTCACCGGTCCATGAAACCGTCCATCATAATTAACCGGCGTATAAATATTCGGGTCATTCGGTTGTCCCGAAGCCGGGAAATCCGTCGGCACGTCCCAAATCAACGATGCGGGCGTCCATCCCTTCTCAAAAGCCGCCACGTAGGTCAACGGCTTGATCGAAGAACCCGGCTGACGTGGCTGAACTGTCATGTTAATTTGGCCAGCAATCGCGTCGTTGTAATAGTCAGGTGACCCAACCATGGCCAAAATTTCACCCGTTGACGGACGAATCGCCAACAATGCCCCATTCTTAACATTTCGATCAGCAAGTGCCGCTGCCTGCTGATTGACCAACCATTCAGCTTGCTGCTGCAATGCCGGATCCAGCGTTGTATACACCGTAAAACCACTGCGGTAAATGGTCTGTGGGTCAAACCGACTCTCCAGCTCAGCGCGCACATAATCCACCCAATGCGGGTATTGAACACGCCCATAATTTTGCTGAAACGAATAATTTTGCATCTCCACCATGGCCTGCGTCACAAAATCTGCATTGACGCACACCGGCTCGCGCCCGCTCCCCACCTCAATACAGCCCTTCTCCTGACTGGCCTGATACATCAACGTCAAAACATCGCGCTGACGTGCCAGGGCAGCATCACGATTGGTATAAATATCATACACCGCTGGTGATTGTGGCAACCCGGCCAAAAAACTTGCTTGAGCTGGCGTTAGGGCATCAGCTGTTGTATTGAAATACGTTTCTGCTGCCGCCTCAATTCCATACGCCATATTGCCATAATAGGCCTCGTTCAAATACAGCTCCAGGATTTCTTCTTTACTATACTTGCGCGTGATTTCAGCTGCCAAAACAATCTCGCGCGTCTTGCGCTCAAAACTACGCTGATAACGCTCTTCGGGAGATAGTAACAAATTACGGGCAAGCTGCTGCGTAATCGTCGAAGCCCCTGAGACCACCTCTCCATTGGTGTAATTTTGCCAAAAGGCGCGCGCAATTGCTATCGGGTCAAATCCTGGATGGTTAAAGAACTCCTTATCTTCGGTTGCCAACGTTGCAGCTACCAAATAGGGCGAAATCTTATTCAAAGGTACCGATGTGCGTCGCCCCGCATTGGGATCGACAATTTCATAAATCACGTTATTGTTACGATCCAAAATACGCGTCGTTTCAAACTGAGATGCATGGGAGCGCAAATCATCCACGCTTGGCAACGACCGGGCTACACGATAATACTGCAACACACCAATCGTCACCACCAACACCGCCGCCAAAACCGCCAGGAACAAACCAATAATCAGCGAGCGAATCACACACCCCAACGCCTGTCGAGCGCCTCCCCCGCGCCTTGTTTGCTGTGCTGCAACAGGCTCCTGTGGCGGTGGCGGTGAAACCACACGCTGCGGCACCGATGAGCTCGTCGTCTGAAGTGGAATAGGCTGCGGCGGCATACGCTGCGGACGCGTCGGACGATAGGCAGCAGGCGACACGCGCGTTGCATTCACATCCACTTCTTCCACGCGTTGCGGTAACGGCTGATTAGACACTGGTGGCAACTCAACAAACGGCGACACCGGTTGCGCCGCGGCGACCTGCGTCACGTCTGCTGGTTTTGGAGCTTCATCCGCAGCCCAAACCCCCGTCAAAGCACTATCATAGCGTCCAAATGGATTAACCTCCTCGGCTTCAGGGGTCACCGGGCCTGGCTGAGTTGCATCCAAACTGCCATACCAACCCCCAGTTGCTTCAGGCGTTCCGGTTGGATGACGATTCACCTCTACTGGCTCATCCCAACTCCCCGTTGGCGCCGGCGCCTGATAGCGCAAAAACGGGTTTTCTGCATCCGCCGCAGGCTCAGGCGGTTTTGCACGTAACGCTTGCGTACTCTCTTCTGCAGCACGCTCAACTTCTTCGCTCGATTCTACCAACCGGCGTAAACGATCCGCTGGTTTTGGCGTTTCTTCTGAAGGGGTAGGATTTTTCGGATTCTCGCTCATGCTTTAATAACCTATAGAAAATTCCCTATCATTCTAGCACAGAATTAGACGCACAACGTATTTTGAAAGTTCCTGAACAAATCGCAACGCAAAAACCAGTTTTAACCGTTTTTTGATTTGACCTTTAAACAAACTACTCGTACAATCAAACCTGTGAAAACATGGAACCTAACCCTCGGCGACCCACTCTGTCTAACCCTCGCCTCAGATGCCCGTCTGACGCCGGTCCATTACACCGATGACATCATCTGGCAGCTCACCCTAGGCAATGGCGTTCCCCCGGCCCTTTCCATTGAAACAACTGCGGGCCTACGAGTGCGCACCCTGCGCATTTTTCCACGCTTTTGCCGTGACCAAAGTTTTCTCAACGACCCCTTAGAATTTTCTACCCCGCCACACATCCGCCGCATCCACCCGGGGTACATATCTCTGACCTGTTCCCCCTTCAGCGGCATTGACTTAACCTTCGAATATTGGGTAGCAGCATCCAACATCCTTGCTGGACGCGTCACCATATACAACAGCAGCATTTTGCACGAAACGCCCAGCATTGAGCTTTGTGCCCTGCTAACCCCCCTCTCCGAAGGAAACAATTTTGAAGCAAGCACCTATGGCGCCAATCCCATCCTCTCAGCCAGTTTTGCCGGGCAAACCCCCGTCCTCTACCTCACAGGCACACCTCAAATCAGCAGCAGCCCCTTTCCCGGTTTGCGCCACGATTTCGATTTATACCCCGGTCAACAAAAACAATTTACCTGGGCGCTCAGCATCTTGCCCGACTTAGAAGACTCGATTCAGCTCGCCCGCCTGACAACCGCTCGATTATGGGATGCTGAAATCAGTCGCATTGAAATGGTCAACGTCAGCCAACAACTCTCCATCGAGACAGGCAACCCCGATTGGGACGCTGCGCTGGCTCTGACCCAAATCAACGCTCGCCGATTGCTCATGCCAGCCAACGCACACCTCCCCCATCCATCTTTTGTCCTCGCCCGTCAGCCAGAACATGGCTTTTCAGCTCGCGGCGACGGCAGTGATCATCACCACCTTTGGAATGGACAAACTGCATTAGACACATGGTATCTCAGCGGACTACTCTTGCCCGCAGCTCCCGAACTGGCGCGCGGCCTGATTGAGAATTTCATTCACGTCGCCCAGGAAAACGGCTTCATAGACTGGAAACCCGGTCTAGCTGGGCAACGCAGTCGCTACCTTGCCCAGCCCCTGCTTGCCACAACAGCCTGGCAAATCCATCAAGCAGATCCACGCCCCTCCTGGCTGGAAAAAATATACCCAACGCTATTACGCTTTATCCATCACTGGTTTGAAGAGCACGACCTTGACCAAAACGGCTTTCCAGAATGGGATCATCCCGTTCAAACCGGCCTCGAGCAAGCTCCGCTTTACGACCGTTGGTCACCCACCGGCCAAGGCGTCGAAATTTGGGCCCTCGAATGCCCCAGCCTGGGCGCCATGCTGTTTCAAGAATGCCGCTGTTTAAGTGAAATGGCCCACATATTGCATCGAGAACAAGATTTGCTCTGGCTAAAGAAATCCATGCACAATTTACAACAAGCTATCGAGCAAACTTGGGACGAAGCAAAAGCTACCTACCGCTACCAAGATAGAGATACGCATACAGCACCCGCAGGAGAAGAGCTGCTGGAATTCCAGGGGGCCGGCAGTTTTTCAATAAAGCGCAAGTTCGAACTTCCGCGACGCCTACAGTTATTGCTGTTCAGTAACACAACCGCCACACAAATGGTCATCGTCCGCATTCATGGCACCACCCCACACGGCAAAATCATTGAAGAAATTACCCCCACCCAGTTTAGTTGGCTGCAAGGGTTGGGCCGCGTGACCACTCGCAATGTCTTCACCACCATCAACAAACTTGAAATTCTGCAATTCCAGCCCCAAGATAAAGGCCTCCTGCGCAGCGTTGATTACACTCAGGAGGATATCAGCTTACTTCTGCCACTGTGGGCCGGCATTCCCACACCCGAGCGCGCCCAGCTTCTCATCCAACAAACACTCATTCCCCGCTATTTGCAGCCCTTTGGTCTTGCCAATCTCCCTGCACCCTCAGGCAACTGTGCACAACCGCTTTGGAATGCCCTAATTGGCGAAGGATTGCTTAACTACGGCTTGCGCGACCTCGCTGCTGAGCTTTGCTCTCGACTGATTGAAGCCAGCCTTCCGGCCTTGCGGCAAACTTTCACCTTCCGCTCCCCGTTATGCTCCGCCGAAGAAGCCATGCTCAGCGCCGAACCCAACACCCTCAACGCCCTCCCGCCACTGGGCTTGTTTCTCAAAACGCTTGGCCTACAACAAATTTCAGCAGATTGTGTAATTTTGCAAAATTTCAGTCCCTTTTTACGCCCAATTACGGTACAATATCAGGGAACGAAAGTCACGTTTCGCCACAATTCAAGCGAAGTGATCTTCCCCGGACGAGAACCCGTCACCCTCTCGGCTCCAGGTCTGCACAAAGTAACACGCTAACCAGACCATCTTGTTCCGTCGTTTTAGGAGGTTTTGCCCATGACCAAAGACCCATCCTCATCCAATCGTCTGCTCATTGCAGTCGTTCAGGCCCAAGATGCAGAAAATGCCCAAAATGCGCTATCAAAAATTGGCTATACCATCACTCGCCTGCCCAGCGTTGGCGGATTTTTAGGCCGTCGCAATGCCACCTTGCTGATTGGTCTGCCAGATGACCAGCGCGAAACCGTTATTCAGGTGCTCCATGAAAACTGCCGTCAGCGTGTTGAATACATTGCCGTTCCCCTCGAAAGCGCTCCCCTGCCCCTGCCCGCACCCACCCCCATTACCATTGGCGGTGCCACAATTTTTGCCCTGGAAATTGAACACTACGAGGAGATGTAACCATGAAACTAATCATTGCCATCATACGAGATGCTGATACCGACTCTGTGTCACACGCCCTTACCGCGGCGGATCTACGCGTCACCCAGGTTGCTTCCACAGGTGGGTTCTTGCGGCGCGGCAACACCACCCTTCTCATTGGCCTGGAAGACGAGCAAACGCCCCTGGCGCTTGACATCATTCGCAACAACCTTGGCCCCGCCGAACCCAATGCACACCGCGCTACCGTCTTTGTTGTCAACGTGGATCAATACATTCACATTTAAGCTAAGCCAAGCTCAGCGCAACTTTCTCAGGCACAGAACGTATAGAATTTGTAGTTCGTTACAACGGTTACCGTTGAATCGTTTTTTCAAAAGGAGTGTCTAATGGATTTCGGACTGTCTTTCTCATATGTCTTCAAGGACGCTGATTGGTTCAAAAAAAATCCTCATCATCGGCCTGGTCGCCCTGATTCCTTTGTTGGGGGCATTTGTTTTGATCGGCTGGCTGATGGAAATCAGTCGTCGCGTCGCCATGGGCGATCGTCAGCCCCTTCTACCAGATCTGGATTTTGGCAAACAGCTGTCCGATGGCTTTAAAGCATTCGTTGCCTACCTGATCTATGCCTTACCCATCTTCGTCATCTATTTGCCGCTCATCATCATCTCCGCCATTGCAAGTGCAACAGGCATTGACGAAGACACATCTATGGCCATCCTTGGCATTCTGACTGCCTGCACCGTCATTCTGGTCGTTCTCTATAGCATCTTCTTAA
>JAIWNK010000023.1 GCA_020216845.1 Anaerolinea sp.
CCCTTTTGACCCCAGCCATTTATACTCGCATTGCAATCGAAGGTAGCATTGGTGCAGGCCTCAAGGTGCGCGAAATTTTTGCCATCGTCAAATCTGCCCTTGGTGCCTTCCTGCTTGCCATCGTTGGCACGCTTCTCACTAGCGCCATCATTGCCCCGCTTGGCTCCATCGCTTGCGGCATTGGCGCCTTGCTGACAACCGCTTATTCCATGGCAGTGATGGGACATCTCTATGGCCAGGCTTATGCACAGGCCACACTTAACAAAGCTACGCCTGCCGTTCCTCCCACGCCTTACGACAATCTCCCGCCTGCGCTCTAGGTCACAGCTCAGTTCAACAAACCACAGGCCTTTGCGTTGTAGCAAAGGCCTGTTTTTTACTACTCCTCAGCAAATTCCTCCACCTGATACACCAACACTGTCAGTGGCTGAATTCGCCACAAAGAAGCAGAAGCGCCCATTTTATTACACAAATTTCCCAAAAATTGCACCGGATCCGGCAACTTTTGCCACACCTGTGGCAAGAATGTCGCTCTACGCACCCCATCACTGAGCACCACCCCATCAATTCCAGGGCGTAACTTGCGCACCAAATCATCGGGGCCATCATAAATCAGCGGCGCCGTCGGGGTTAGACGCGAAATTTCAATGCGCAACCTGGGGAGCTCTGCCGGACGCACCGGCTCAAACCGATAATCTTCCAGCGCCGCCGCCAGAGCATGTTCACGCACGTCTTCAGCCAATGGCTGATACGCCTCCAAAGCCCCAATACAGCCACGCAAAGACCCGTCTTGCCTGGTCAATGTCACAAAACTAGCCCCCCACTCGGCCAGCGCCGGGCTAAGCTGTGTCACATCCAATGCTGGCAGACGTTTGCCGGCTATTCCCAACTCAATTGTACGCCGCGCCAACTGCAACAAATATGCCCGTTCGTCTATCGTCAAACGTTCATAGCTCATAGGCACCCCCGATGATACGCGCGCTGATGATACACCAACGGCTGTCCATTCTCTGCAACCCGAAAAGCAACCGCCCGGCCAACAAACAGCGTTGAACCAGGCATCGGGTATTCAAAAACGACCCGACAGTCCAAATGTGCCAATCCACCCACCAACAAAGGCGACCCCGTCTCTAACAGAAACACCTCCAAGCCAGAAAAACGGTCTTCCCACTCCCCCAATCGCCCAGCAAACCGTGCCGCCACTTCTTCCTGTTCAGCCGAAAGAATCGTTACCCCAAACACACCGGATTGTTTGACCACCCCATGCGTACGCGCCGCATTTGCCAGCGTCACCGTCACCAATGGCGGTTCTACCGACACTGAGCTGAGCGAATTGGCTGTCAATCCATGTCGTTGCCCCTGCCAGGTGCTACTCACAACAGCCACTCCGGTTGTCCAGTGCCGCATTACCCTACGCAAAAAATCATCCGCTTCGACCATTCTGACCTCTACCGTTCAATTTTGCATGATGGAAAACATCCCATGTTTTGTCCATTTAGGTTATACTGTGATTGATAGCATAAGTCAAGCACCGCTATCACATCCCAATACAAATCGGCAAAAACGCATGTCTGAACAAGAACCAACTCTTCTAGATCCCGAACCTCGCCCCGCTCCACCACCCAATCGGCCGCACAACTGGAAGCTTTGGAACGTGCTGCTTCCCATCCTTGGCACAGGCTGCCTGATCGCCTCGCTCTTCACCTTCCTCACCCCATCCAACGTTTTTTCCAACGAGATGATTGATCAGCTCTTTCGTGCCTGGCAGGCCGAATCATTACCGGCCTATCCCAGCCCAACACCTTTGCCCGCCCCGCGCATCGGAATCGTTGCCGGACACTATGGCAGCGATTCCGGCGCCACCTGTCCAGACGGGCTCACCGAAGTTCAGGTCAACCTCAGCATCGCCAGTCGCGTCCATCAAAAATTAACCGAACAAGGATATCAAGTAGACTTATTACAAGAATTTGACCCGCGCCTTTCAGGCTATCGGGCATTGGCTCTCATCTCAATTCACAACGACACTTGTGATGTGCTAGGCCCCGAATTCACCGGCTTCAAAGTCGCCGCTGCTGCTTCCAGTGCCTACCCTGAAAAAGCCACCCGTCTGCGCGAATGTATGGTGCAACGCTATCAGGCCATCACTGGACTGCCATTCCACCCCAGCACAATCACCAACGACATGACCAATTACCACACCTTCAACGAAATTCACACTGACACAACCGCCGCCATTATCGAAACCGGCTTTCTTGGATCTGGTACAGACCGCGCCCTGCTAACTCAAAACCCCGACTTGATTGCCGATGGAGTTGTCGCCGGCATTTTATGCTATGTGCGCAATGAAAGCTTGACTCCTACCGCCCAACCAACCACTGCCCCATGAATTCCGATTCCGCTGTTCGCCCCCTGCTTCAGCAAGCCATGCTTGCAGTGCGCAATGGCGACAAGCTAACCGCGCGACAACTTGCCTCACAAGCAGCCAGGCTCGCGCCCAATCTTGAAGACCCATGGCTCATCCTTGCCGCGGTTGCATCCCCAAAAGCCAGCCTAACCTACGCACAGCGCGCCTTGCGCGTTGCGCCCAACAGTCCGCGTGCCCGTCAGGCCATTCAATGGGCCGAACGCCGCTTAGCAAGCACACCCGTTACGGCCCTTGCACAGCAGCCGACGATCGTACCCTCGACAATCACATCAACCCCCACCTTCCCCCAGCCCTCCAAACACAACATTCTGACAGAACTTGCTCAAACACGCTGGATCATTCCAATCACATCTTTGCTACTCATTGTGTTCGTCACCTTGCTCTTTTGGGTCAGCCGCCCCACCATCAACGAAGCCATGGCCCAAGACTTCAGCGCCCCGCGCGCACTAAATCTGCTCAGTAAGCCCACTCATACCCCCACCCCAACCAAGACGCCAACCATTACCCCTAGCCCAACCCCAACCCTCACGCCAACCGTCACCAACACGCCAACCGAAACCCCTACGCCAACGCCCACCGAAACCCCCACACCAGAAACCCTCACTGACTTTTCCGGTCGCTGGATTGATATTGATCTGAGTGAGCAAACTGCCAGCGTCTACGAAGGCGATCAGCTCATCCGCTCCTTCGTCGTCTCGACTGGCACCTGGCAATATCCAACCGTCATTGGCCAATTTCACATCTACGTCAAATATCGTTACGCCGACATGGCCGGACCAGGCTACTACCTTCCTGACGTGCCCTACGTCATGTATTTCTACAAAGGATATGGTTTGCATGGCACCTATTGGCATAACAATTTTGGTGTTCCCATGAGTCACGGCTGTGTCAATTTCCGCACCGAAGATGCCGGCTGGGTTTTTGATTTTCTGTCCGTTGGGGATTTGGTCAACATTCACGAATAATCCTCTTATCAAAAGAGACAGCTGCATAATTGTCCTCAATCTTCGAAACTTGATATAATATGATCAATGGCTCAACACGCTCTATTTTCTGGTCTGGTATTCGATGAACAAGATCGCCCGGTTGAAGTTGTCAACGTCGGCAACGATATGTTTTACGTCGTCAACGACTCCGGCTTTCGTCGTCACATTCTGGCCGAGGAGGTAGACCGTCAGGTATTGGCTGAAATGGCTGCACAAATTGAAGGCCATGAAGACATCGTCAGCGAACAAACTGCCCGCATGTTAGGACAAGACGATCTGTTCACGCGTGCCATTATCCTCAATCAACTCAAACATCTCGACCAACAAATTGAAACGCTCTTCCAAACCGGCATTCCCGAAGATGTGCGTGCCTACCTTGGCATGATGGGCCTGCGTATCATTATCAACATACATGGCGAAGTGCTCGAAGTTCGTCAGCCCGGCCTGATTGCTGACGATGATGGCGATGGAGAATGACTTATGGCGCCCAAGGACATCATTGATGTTACCGAATCTTCATTTGAGTATGAAGTCGTCAATTATTCACAAAACATCCCAGTTGTTGTAGACTTTTGGGCACCCTGGTGCCGCCCATGTAAAACGTTGAGTCCCCTACTAGAAGCCCTCTCCATCGAAAGTGATGGTGGCTTTCGCCTGGCGCGCCTCAACGTAGACCAAAACCCGAATGTAGCCCTACGCTACGCCGTGCGCACCTTGCCAACCGTAAAAGCCTTTAGCCAGGGCGAAGTCGTATCAGAATTCGTTGGCCTCATGCCCGAAGCGCGCATTCGCGAATTCCTCAGCAAAATCACCCCGCCCAGCCCCATCAGTCTGGCCATTGAACGCGCTGCCGGCCTCCTTTCACTCCGTCAATGGGCAAATGCCGAGCAAATGTATCGCAAGATTTTACAGCAAAGCCCCAACAACCCTGAATGTATGCTTGGGCTAGCACGCGCGTTGCTCTTCCAAAACAAAGGCCTGGAAGCACATAGCCTGCTGCGCAACTTTCCCCCAAGCCGACAATATACCCAAGCCGAGCGCCTGTTGCCCCTGGCCGAAGCTTTGGTTGAACACGAAGCCGGCCTTGAAACTGGCCAAAGCGACCTCGATGCCGCCTTCAACCGCGCCCGCGCCCTCATCCAGCGCGGCAACCTGGCCGCTGCCCTTGATGGATTGCTCGACATCCTGCGCCAAGACCGCCGTTACGATGGCGGCCGAGCACGGCTTGTCGTACTGGGCATTTTGGAATTGATGGGCGAAGACGAACCGCTCACCCGTCAATACCGCAGCGAACTGGCCTCCATTCTCTTCTAAACTGCCATGCTTGATATTGAAACCCTGGTCATCATCTTTTCTCTCCACCAAGGCCAACTCCAGGTACTGCTCTGCCAAGGCCAAGGCTACCCTCGCCTGCCAGGGCGCCTTTTACAAGATGGCCTGACACTGGAAGACAATGCCCTGGCTTGCTTGAAGGAGCACACCAGCCTGCCACAAGCCTACCTGGAACAGCTTTACACCTATGGCGACTTGCAGCGCCGCACACAAACAGGTCGGCTTGTTTCGGTGGCCTATTTTGCCTTGCTTGCTTCTGATGCCATTGATCAGCTCCCCGCTCAGCAACAGTGGCACCCCGTCAACGACCTGCCGCCGCTTGTTCACGATCATACCGACATTGTGCATTATGCCCTGCGTCGGCTGCGCTACAAATTGGAATATAGCGCCGTCGGTTTTGAACTATTGCCCGAAGCCTTCAGCCTTAGCGAACTGCAACGCACATATGAAATCATTCTCGGCGAAACGCTGGATAAACGCAACTTCCGCCGTCGCATCCTGCAAGCAGGCATCATTGAACCCACGCCCCATCAACGCAGTGGTGGCGAGGGCCGCCCCGCCCGACTGTACCGCTATCGTCCCGATGCCATCGCCGAAGTCAAAGCCCGGCGCCTCTTCCCATAAAATCAGCTCTCGTCACTCCGCCAGACAGGCCCATCCAAACAGGCCAACCACCCCGGCAAACGCCCCTCACTAGCTGGCATCTCACAACTGCCGCACAACCCCATCCCACAACGCATGTGCGCCTCCCAAGAAAGCTGACAATCCACCCCAGCCTGCCGCGCCTGCTTCTCCAACGCCTCCAGCATACGTACTGGTCCACACGCATACAAAGCATCGGGACGTAGCGTCTCAATCAACTTGCCCGTTGCCGCTGTCACCAATCCGGTTTGCCCAAGCGAACCATCTTCTGTTGTCACATGCACCCCAACCCCCAAACGTTCGAACGCCTCAGTCAGCAGCACGTCCGCAGCTGTGCGCGCCCCAATACATACATCTACGTCCATGCCCTGTTGCCGAGCCTGTTGCGCCAGGAACAACAACGGCGCAACGCCATAGCCGCCGCCAGCAAGCAAGGCACGCCGTCCCTTCAAGCGAAAGCCCTGCCCCAATGGCCCGCGCACCCACACCCGTTGGCCAACTTGCAACTGATGAAAAGCCTCACTGACCGGCCCCACCGCCACCACCATCAGCGTCAACGGATTGCTTGCCGCAATGCTAAACGGCTTCTCCCCCACCCCCGGCAACCAGGCCATCACAAACTGCCCCGGCTGACAAGCCAGTCCATCTTCAAAAACAAAGCTGCGTGTGCGATAATTCTCCACCCGCACCTCAGTCAACCGCAAAGCACGATGCATTGCAGCCCCTTCAACTGGTAAAGAAAACTTTTCATGGTTCATCGCAGCGCCAAACCTCGCATTGCATCCAAAGTTGCATATCCTTCTCGATCCATCCAACCCTCAAGTTCAGCAGCTATCCGCCCCAAAGCAGACACACCGCCATACCAAACCGCAGTGCCAACCCCCACTGCCGTTGCCCCAGCCAGAAGCATCTCTGCTGCATCACGACCATTGTTCACGCCCCCCGTGCCAATAATTGGCACCTTCACAGCCCGACGCACCTCAGCCACGCAGCGCAGCGCAATCGGCTTGAGCGCCGGCCCCGAAATGCCACCCACCCGGTTCGAAAGCACTGGACGGGCAGCTTCGGCATCTATGATCATCCCCGGCATCGTGTTAATCGCCGTAATTGCATCCGCTCCTGCCTCCACCACTGCCGCTGCAATTCGCCCAATATCAGGCACATTCGGTGCTAATTTGACCGCAATCGGCAGATCCACTGCTTTTCTCACTGCCTGCGTTACCAACGCAGCGCTCTCACCACTTGCCGCAAAAGGCGTGCCAAACTCATCACGCACATTCGGACAGGAAATGTTCACTTCAAGGATATGCGGACGCGCCGTCGCCACAATCGCTGCCACCTCCGCAAACTCATCCGGCGTTCCCGCGAACACACTTGCAATCAACACCGCCCCCACCTCATCCAACAAATGGCGCGCCTCGGCCAACAAATGTACCTCTTCCGCAGCACCGGGGTTGCTCAGCCCAATTGCATTGAGCACACCGTGCCCCCAGTCCACCGTCACAGGGTTCGGATGCCCAGCCCGCGGTGTGGGTCCGCAACTTTTGGCTGTTACCGCTCCTGCGCCAGCATCCACTGCCCGGCGCAGCAATGTCGCACTTGTGCCCAAAATACCCGAAGCCAGCACCACGGGATTCTTCAAACGATGCCCCAATAACTCACAGGTCAAATCAGCCATCCCTGTCACATCCTCCGTGCAAAGATACCGCATTGTAACAGGTTTAGCCAAAAACTTTAAGGCTATTTCTACCCCCTTGCCAACGAACTATGTCATACTCAAATTACACTTCTTTTTTATCAGGCAGAATTCGTAAATTTATACCGCGAAACGCCCAACAATTGTGCCAATGAATGAACAATATCCCTTACTCACCAACCCTGCTTTCGCCTTCACCCCCGGCGAACTTCCCCTGCTCATCACCGTTCCGCACGGTGTACATCTTGATGAATCCCACTACCCCGAGCTGAACGAACGCAAAAACGGCCTAAAGCTTGAAGAGCAAAACATTATTGAGACAGCACAGGCTCTGGCACAAACAGTTGCCAGCCAACAAAGAAAGCGCCCGGCCATGCTCATTGCCCTGGTGCACCGCTCGCGGCTCGACTTTGGTCGCAGCCCCACCCCGCTACGCGGCGAATCAGCCTATGACGATCCTCGTGCTGCCCCACTCTTCACCGCCCATGAAGACTGCATCCACAATTGGATCAAAGCGCAACCTGTTGAACGCCCCGCCCTACTGCTTGACTTGCACGGATGCCGCACCGAAACCCACGATTTGTTCATCGGCACACGGCGCGGAAAGACCTGCCCCACAAGCTACCTGTACATTCTACAAAGCACACTGCTTTCTAGCGGCTGGCGCATCAGCCCCTTGCCTGGACAACCCGAAACGCAATTCTCCGCACGCCCCGATAGCATCATTTCAAGGCACAATCTGTCATCCCGTTCTCCAAACCAGGCAAGCATTCAAATTGAAATTTCAGGGCGTGTGCGCAACGATGAACAACTTCGATGGCGTTTGGTTAAAGACCTTGGCACATCCATCCAAACGATTTTTCAATCTTGCCCTTAAAATATGCTACAATAACGCCCTATCTTGTGCAAGGAAAGAAATCATGTCCCCAGTTTCTCGTCCCAATTTGAACGATCTTGCTCCAGATGTGCGCGCCTACATCGAATACCTGGAAAGTCAACTCGAAGAACGTCGTCAACGTCATCCCGCTCCCCCCGCCGAATCAGAAGAAGAAATGGAACTACCTCCCCTCGTCCCTGACGAAAAGCCAACCTCCATCCATCTCTTCACAATCACTGAAAATGGCATTGGCAAACGCACCGCGCGGCACCTTTATCAACGACAACGACGCGGCGGCATGGGCATCTTTGATCTTGATGCGCCTAACGACACTGCACCAGCCCTGCTTGCCCTGGCCGAAGAAAATCAGCACCTGCTCATCTTCACCAGCCAGGCTCGCACCTTTCGCATACCCGCTGCGTCCATCCTTTCTGGCCCAGTGCGCAGTCGCGGGCAGCAGCTCAGCGAAAAGCTCACCCTCAACCCGGAAGAAACCATTATTGCTGCCTTGCCTGCTGTTGCAGCAGGCGCTTATCTGCTTGTCAGCTGCAATGGCTTCGTGCGTTATTTGCGCCATCACGTCTTCGGCGAATATATGCGCCCAGGCACAGCCATGTACGATGCCCACAAATACGGGCCTCTCGCCGCTGTTTGTCACACCACCGATACCAGCGATGTGCTTATTGTCAGCCAACACGGTCGCGCCATCCGTTTCGCACAAAAGCTCATCCCCGTTCAAGGCGGGCCAGGTATGCGCAGCGAAGCAGATGACCCGATCGTCAGCATTGTCGGCGTTGATGATGATAGCCTGGTCTTTCTGGCAGATGCCAACGGACGCGGCACCATCCGACGAATGAACAGCTTCACTGCCAACAAAAGTGCCGGCGGCGGTGGCAAAAACATCATGAATAGCAACGAAGTCATCGGTGCTGCGCTTGTCACCCCCGATTCAGACATCTTCCTTATCTCGCACCTCAGCAAGATCATTCGCTTTGCCGCTGCCGAAATTCCCATCAAAGAAGGAGTTGTACAGGGCGTCAATTGCATGAGCTTGCGCGCCGATCGAGTTGTTGCTTTGGCTGTTACCTGATATGTTTACCCTCAACGATAGTCTCAAAGTTGTTTTCGATTCCTATTATCGCGTCAAAGAGCAGCTCCATGGTTATGATTCCGACCTGCGCGATCTAACCGGCATCCGCCGCGTCTTTGAATTGGCGGGCATTCCACTCAACGGCATTCCGACCATCACCATCACCGGCAGCAAAGGCAAAGGCTCCACCTCACTACTTTGCAGCGCCTTTTTGGAAGAAATGGGCTATCGGGTTGGCCTGGTCACAAGCCCGCACCTCGTCGAATTTCGTGAGCGCATTCGCATCAACGGCGCAGCCATCCCCGAAAGCGACTTCATCGCCCGCATCATGGAACTGGAAACCATCGTCCACAGTGTAGATGCCACTCTGGAACACGGCTACCTTAGCCCCACCGGCATTCTATTGGCAGCTGCGCTGAATCAATTCCGCCGTCAGGGCGTAGATGTGCTTGTCCTTGAAGCAGGCCGCGGCGGACGCTTTGACGATGTCAGCATCTTGCAAAATCAGGTCTCCTGCCTGACCCCCATCATGGAAGAGCACCTTGACAAACTCGGCCCCACCATCCAAAACGTTGCCTGGCACAAAACGGGTATCATTCAGCCCAATACGACTGTCATTAGCGCACCACAAATCCCATCAGTTGCTGCTCAAATTCAACAAACTGTGCAAGAACAAAACGCCCGTTTGTGGATGGTTGGCGACCAAATTGGCTATACGCAAAAATTCACAAAACCCTTCCACCAAGACGTACACATCCTACTTGCTCCATTGGCAACCGACCTGCACATTTCCCTTCACAACCCCGCCCACTATCTTGGCCTCAATGCCGCTGTCGCCCTTGCCGCCGTCTTTGCCCTGATCAACCCCACCCCTGCCCAAGCTGCTGCGATTGGCAGCCGCACACCCAGCCTGCATTTCGCCGGACGCTGCGACAAAGTTTGTGATGCCCCG
>JAIWNK010000016.1 GCA_020216845.1 Anaerolinea sp.
CCAGAATCAGCCCGATAAAAGCGTTCAAACACATGAGCCAATGCATCTTGCGGAATGCCCGGTCCGCTATCGCACACTCGCAACCGCAGCCGACCATCGAACAAATCTTCTATTACAGCAATTTTACCACCGGCTGGCGTATATCGCAATGCATTGCTGAGCAAATTGTTCAAAATCTGCTCCAACCGATCCGGATCTGCCAACACACGCTCCTCCGGCGCAGAAAACCGCATCTCCAATTGCACTCCTTTGGGCTCAGCCACAGATCGAAAACGCTCCACAACCCGTTCCACAAATGGCACAACGAGCAAATCTACCATCTCCATGCGCAACTCTCCAGCCTCCGCCAGGGAAAGTGTGCGCAAATCATCTACCAAACGCACCAGCAAATGATTTTGCTCCAACACCTTTTGCAAATTTTCAGCACTAGGATCATCAATGCCATCCATCATTGCTTCCAATTGTGCCTGCTGCACCGCCAAAGGCGTCCGAAGCTCATGGGCAATGTCCGCGGTCATCGAACGTCGGTTCATTTCAATTCGCTGCAATGAGTCAGCCATAAAATTAAAACTGCGTCCAAGTTCAGCCAACTCATCCCTGCCACTCACTTTCACACGCTGCCCATAATCTCCGCTAGCCATCCGACGCGCCGCATGCGTCAGCTGCCGAATCGGATACAACAACCCCGAAGCCAGCACCAACGAGACCAATACAGCCACCCCCACCGCCACCAAGCCAGCTTGCAAGGCTGCCTGATTCAACTGCTGCAACAAAGGTTGTTCATCACCATAACGCAGCCCCATGCCACTTTCCAACAACCAGTAACCGATGGTCTTTCCTGTCGAATCCCTCAAGACAACCGCCTGTGCAAGCTCTTGCTCTGATAAATGCACACCGACTCGTGCGTGTCTTGTATCCGCCACCACCACCCCATCCCGATCAGCAATCTGCTGTCGGCCACCATTCATCATGCCATGGCCCATTCCACCTGGCGGTTTCGGCAAAATAGATTCAACCCCCTTCCAGGTGCCGCCCTGTTGATAATAAGCTTCCAATTGCTCCACCACCCCATCAAACGGGCTACCAAACAGAAAAGAGCGCACCTGCTGTTCGGTACCCGTCCGTACCCGCAGCACCAACACAACAATGGCAATTAACGCCACAGCCACCATTGCCGCCATCAATTTCCAGCGCATCAATCACCTCACTCCTTACTCATTCGATACCCAACCCCAAACACCGTTTGAATGTAGCGCGGATGCCGGGCATCTGCTTCAATTTTTGAGCGCAGATTTTTGATATGCGCGTCAACCGTTCGTTCGTACCCCTCATACGCCACACCTTGAACAGCCTCTAAAAGTTGCAACCGGCTAAACACCCGCCCCGGATGGCGCGCCATCGTCGCCAGCAAATCAAACTCTGTGGGCGTCAAATCCACTTTCTGCCCCCGACAAATCACAGCATGGGCATCAAGATCAATCTCTAAATCCGAAATCTTCAAGACCATTCCTGTTGAAGCCGATCCATTCTTAGTTGCCCTCCGCAACACAGCCCGCACCCGTGCCACCACTTCTCGCGGCGAAAACGGTTTGGGAATATAGTCATCCGCTCCCAACTCCAATCCCACCAAGCGGTCCGCCTCTTCCACTCGCGCTGTCACCATGATTAATGGTGTGTCTGCCCGCTTTCGAATCGCCCTCGCCACATCTAGCCCATCTGCGCCTGGCAAATTCAAATCCAACAACACCAAATCCGGCTTTTCGCGTTCCCAAAGTTGCAATCCATCATCTCCCCGTCCACTGCTGATGACTGCATATCCAGCCCTTTCAAGATACGACCGCAACACCCGCACCAACTCCGGTTCATCCTCAATGATCAGAATCTTCGCCATGATTTGCCTCCTTTGCTGTAACAAGCGCATTCAACACCGCAAGCAATTGTCCTTTCCAAATTGCAACATCTCCGCCAAAAGCCATCCAATATGCATTTCGGCCACTGCGCGCCAATGGCGCCAAATTTTGCAAAGAGCGCGTCACCCCTTCGGGCAACGGCGGATAGCGCAACACAATTTGCTCACCCTCAACCGTTACGGCTGCCAGGCCAGCCCGTTGCGCTCGCAACCGCACCTGAAACTGAAAGAACAAATTGGCCACCGGTTCTGGCAAAGGCCCAAACCGATCCTGAAATTCTTGCCGCAACAAGTCCAAACTTTGCTCGTCAGTGATATCCGCCATCCTTCGGTACAGACTCAAACGCAACCGTTGGTCCGGAATATAATCCGCCGGAATATCCATCGTCAACGGAAATTCTACCGCTACTGCTGCTACCAATTCGCGCACCGCCAAGACAGGATCCTGCTCCAAAGCTGGCATTCCACGCGCCTGTCGAAGCTGACGGACTGCCTGCGCCAACAAGCGCGTGTACAAATGAAAGCCAACCGTTGCAATATATCCGCTCTGCCGCATCCCTAGCATTTCACCCGCCCCGCGCATTTCCAGATCTCGCATAGCAATCGAATATCCGGCACCTAATTGTGAATTCTCTGCAATAACTTCCAGGCGTTCTTGCCCCTCCGCCGTCGGGGGCTTTTTGCGGTGTCGGAAAAAATAAGCATATGCACGTTGTGCACCGCGCCCAACCCGTCCGCGCAGCTGATAGAGCTGCGCCAACCCAAATGTATCCCCCCGGTCCACAATCAAAGTGTTTGCATTTGGAATATCCAGGCCCGATTCGATGATGGAAGTGCACAACAACACATCCAACTCGCCGCGCGTAAACTGCTCCATCACCTGTGATAATTGCGCCTCATTCATCTGCCCGTGCGCCACCCCCACGCGTGCCTCCGGCACCAGGTGATGCAAATGCTGCTCCATCGCCCCAATGGTCTGTACCCGATTGTGCACAAAAAACACCTGCCCACCGCGTTCCATCTCGCGCAGAATTGCCTGCCGCACCAAGCGCGGTGAATAAGGACCAATATGTGTGATAATCGGCAACCGTTCCTCTGGCGGCGTGTTAATCGTGGAGATATCGCGCACACCCGTTAATGCCATATACAACGTGCGTGGGATCGGTGTTGCTGTGAGCGTTAGCACATCCACCTCTGTGCGCAACTTCTTGAAATGCTCTTTATGCGTCACCCCAAAACGCTGTTCCTCATCTACAATCACCAATCCCAGGTCTTTGAATGTCACATCAGGCTGCAGCAAACGATGCGTACCGATGATAATATCCACCTGTCCCATCCCCAACCGACGCACAATTGCATCTTGCTCACGCTGTGAACGAAAGCGTGAGAGCATTTCCACCTGCACCGGAAAAGCTGCCAAACGCTGTCGAAAAGTTTCATAATGCTGTTGCGCCAACACTGTTGTCGGCACCAACACAGCAACTTGCTTCCCACCCATCACCGCCTTGAAGGCCGCCCGCAAAGCCACTTCCGTTTTCCCATAGCCCACATCCCCGCACAACAAGCGATCCATGGGACGGCTTCTTTCCATATCCCGTTTTACGTCCTCAATCGCCTTCAGCTGATCGGCCGTTTCAACATACGGAAAACTGGCCTCAAGCTCTTTCTGCCAGGGTGTATCAGCACCAAAGGCCACGCCCTGTGCCACATGGCGGCGCGCATATAATTCCAATAAATCCTGCGCCACCTTCAGCACTTCTTCCCGCACACGCTGCTTTGCTTGATTCCACTCCGGTGTTCCCAATCGCGTCGGCGAAGGCGGCTCAGCATCAGGCCCCACATACCGACTGAGGCGATCAGCCTGATAGACAGGCACAAACAATTGAGAACCGCCCTCATATTCCACGCACAAAAATTCCCGCTCTACCCCTTCCAATACCCGCCGCACCAAGCCCGTGTAACGGCCAATGCCATAATCCACATGCACAACCCAATCCCCAGGCCGCAAATCGGCATACAACGCCTCTGGTGCTTCAACAACGGGGCGATGACGCTGCCGCACCAGCGGACGTTCCCACCCAAACACCTCACTATCCGTCAAAACATGCAACACGCCCCCATCAGCACAACGCATTGCCCAACCTTCCCCCAAACTTCCTTCAACGAACTCGGGCAACACAGCCATTACCTGCTGAGCGCTATATTCAGTCCACAACTCGCGCAGCCGCGGCACTTGCCGGCTGACGACCATCACTTGCTCTCCCCTCCCCGCATACACAAGCATCTGCTCCACAAACTGCTTCAAGCGCCCCCCAAAACGCTGCTCCGGTTGAAACACCTCCGCCAGCTCACCAGGTTGTTCCGCATTCCCATGCCCCAACTCTAAGAACCGCTGCCCACTCAACATATCCTGTATTTCTGACCAGCTCAAGTAAGGAACAGGAAAATCCTCAGTCAGTGTTCCTTCAGCAACGCTCTCCTGACGAAACTGAACCGCCTGCTCTTCAATCTCACCAGCAATGGATTGCAACAAATCCATGTCACCGACTACTACCAGTGCATCTTTTGGTAAATAGTCCAGCAAACTGGCATGGGCCGGATGTACAACCGGCAGATAAAATTCATCAACCTCAACCCCCTCAGGCAATTGCGTCGCCTTGCCTGGCAGAACCTCGCGCGCCGGCGTCACCGTCAGGCGTTCAATTTTTTCAACAGTTCGCTGCGTAGCCGGGTCAAAACGACGCAACAAATCAATCTCATCTCCAAAAAACTCAAGCCGAACAGGGAATTTTTCTGCCGGTACCCAAACATCCAACAAACCGCCCCGTCGCGAAAACTGACCTGGCTCCAGCACAACCTCAGCCGCCTGATACCCCACCTCCACCCATGTTCGTTGCAACATTTCGGGGGAGGCCATCTGTCCAACCTTCAAAGAGCGGGTATGTTTCAAAAAATCACGCCGCGGCAAGGTGCGCGTCATCAACGCGCGCAAGGAAGTAATGATCATTGGCGGCTGTTTCGGGCGTTCTTGACCTGGAATGTGATACTGTGCCAGCGCCGTTAAGACCTGCAATCGTTCTCGCCGGGTGTTACTCCCCCAAGCCGCCTGCTCATAAAACATTGGGTTAGGCTCAGGGAAAAGCAAGCGCGGTGCATCCGCAGACCAAAACCCTAATTCGTCTTGCACGGTTAAAGCACGATCCATCCGGTCTGCAACCAACAACATCGGGCAACGCAAATCGGCCCACAGCGCAGCAAGCAATGGCAGGCGCGCTGCACGCAACAAACCAAGCCCCGACAAAGCCTGCCCCGAACGCACCGCTTTGACCAATGCCTGATACGCCGGCTGCGCTTGCAATTGCTCTAATACAGCATGTCTCATGCACCCTCTCAAAGCGGCTCAACCACACCGTTATAGCGGTTCATAGCCATTTCCAACCCCTCAGACACAAAAGTTTCAACGGCCAAAACAGCTCGCGCCAGCACAAGCTTCATCAGCTCCTGCTCAGCAGCAGTGAAATCTTCCAAAACATATGTCGCCGCCTCCATCTGCCCCGGCGGTCGGCCAATCCCAATTCGCAGGCGCGCAAAATCTTGCCCGCCCAAGCGTTGAATAATTGATGCGACACCTTTCTGACCGCCAGCGCCCCCCCCCGGCCGCAATCGCAAAGTGCCGGGTGGCAAGTCCAAATCGTCATGTACCACAAGCAAATGATCGGCCGGCGTCTTGTAAAAACGCATTAACGCCATAACCGATTCACCCGAAAGATTCATATATGTCTGCGGCTTGGCAAGTACAACCTTCTGACCAGAAAACACCCCACTACCAATGATTGCTTTTGCCTGCACGCGCGCCATACGGATTTGCCATGCCTGCGCCAGAGCATCCACCA
The DNA here is from genome assembly GCA_020216845.1 of Anaerolinea sp. Lineage (GTDB taxonomy): Bacteria > Chloroflexota > Anaerolineae > Anaerolineales > Anaerolineaceae > JAIWNK01. The sequence goes on from JAIWNK010000016.1 coordinate 5,803, forward strand.
CCATAAAACCCGCATTGTGCCGTGTCGCACGATATTCACGCCCCGGATTGCCCAGACCAACAATCAAATACATTGCCTGTTCCATAAAAAATCTGCCTCAACGTCTCCATCTGCGCAACAGCAAATACACACCCAAAACGACAAAAACGACCACCGTAAACAAAGCTCCTTGCAAGAGCCAAAACGTCCATTCCGCCATCGAAATCTGCAATGGATTGGGAGGGAATGGCGTCGGCGTCCAACGCAACGCCGTAGGCGAAGGTTGAGCAGTAGCTGTTGCCATCAACGTCGGCGCGCTACCCGATGGGAATGGCGTATCTACTTCTACAGGCGAATAATTTCTCACCCGCAAACCCTGCACCACAGCATCCCGAACCTGACCATCACGCAAAACGACCCGCACTCGCAAGCGATATTCACCGTCCGGTAATGTCGTCGTATCCCAAACTGCCAGCTCTCCCTCTGTAACCGGCTGTACCCCCTCATACAACAAAAACCAGGTCTCGGTTGGATCATCTGCATAAGCAAAAGACACCTCAAGCGCCGAAAACCCTTCCAAAGCAGCCTTGCCCTGCACAGTTACAACCCCCTGCAAAACCGAACCATCTGTCGGAGAAAGCACCTCCGGCAGCCCTTCTGTTTGCGCCAGAACCGGCACGGTCACAAGCAACAAACCAACGATCAAAGCCAACAAAAATTTACAAAACCGCATCATAAATGTTAAGTCTAACACAAAGCCACCAATCTTGCAAAAAATCAGCTATCACCAACATCCACAAACTGGATCAAAACACCTTGATAAATACAACCCGACTTGTATTTTTTGTTGTATAATTTTTCTGACAGGTAACACTTATCTTTGTAGTATAATCAGGATCAATCATGACAGAATCTGTAAACGTCCCACCGCCTCAACCTTCACTGCCGGAGCCCAAGCTTCGGTCAGAAGATATTTCTGTTCCCACCGCTGCTGAACAGGCCACCGAGGAACGCAAACAGCGGCTCAACGCCATTCTTGCCGCGATTGTTGGTGTTTTGATCCTCGCGGCACTGATTGCCTCCGTTGTCTTGCTCGTCAACGCGGGTCCAGCCACGGCTGGGTTGGTGCGCGACATCTTCATCATTTTCATGGGGCTTATTTCCATTCTGGTCATGATCGCCCTGGTCATCCTCATCATTCAACTTGCCATTCTAATCAACCTGCTCCAAAACGAAATCAAGCCTATTCTGCGCACCACCAATGAAACTGTCAACAACCTGCGCGGCACAACTACCTTCATCAGCAACAATCTGGTTGAGCCCATCATCAAACTCAACGAATATCTCGCCGGATTGCGTCGTTTCTTTGATCTCATTCGCCCAGGCAAGTCCTAGGCGAGGATGATCGGTCCTATCCTTTTCTATTTCTAACAGGAGGTTTTCCATGTCCAGTAAAGATGAATTTGGCGCCTTTTTCATTGGGTTTGTCGTTGGCGGCCTAACCGGTGCAGTTGCTGCCCTACTCCTCGCCCCACAATCGGGCGAAGAAACGCGCGGCATCATCAAAGAGCGTGCCATTGAACTGCGCGACAAAACCAACGAATCGTTCACTGAAGCTTATAGCAAAGCGGAAGCCGCTGCTAACGAAGCGGTGAAACAAGCCGAAAAACTGCTCAACGAAGCCAAGCAACGCGCCGCAGAAATCGCCAATCGCCGCCAGGTTGCTCTTGAAGAAGCGCCGGCTGAGCCTGACGCTGAGTAAAACCAGCTCAACCGCACACACAAAAAAACACCCCCGTTTTTACGAGGGGTGTTTTGATTCACTTCCTTCTCAAGCCATCACAGTCACCAATGCCTCCAGCACATCCCTGGCCAACACCGGGGCAGTGCCGCCAATCCGTTGTTCAGCCACCCACCCAGCCTGTGCATGGAAATACGCCGCAGCAACAGCTGAATCATAAGCATCCAGACCTTGCGCTCGCAGCCCAACCACCATACCTGCCAACACATCACCTGTTCCAGCGTGAGCCAGTGCAGCAGTCGCAACCGGAATAACCATCACCCGCCCATCCGGTGCAGCAATCACAGTAAACGCCCCCTTCAACACAACCACCTGATTCCACAACATTGCAAAATGACGCGCGGTTTCCATGCGATCTTCCTGCACTTTCTCCACAGTCCAGCCCGTCAACGCGGCCATCTCACCCGGATGTGGCGTCAAGACGGTTCCTTGCGGCAACAACCTTGGCCAATCCGGCAATTTTGCCAGCAAGCGCAAACCATCTGCATCCAACACCAGCGGCGGCAACGTCACTTTTTTCTCCTGATCAAGAGCCTCATCATCACTCAACACAAAACCAATTGTCCGCCGCTGAATATGATCACCGCCACTCAACAGCTGCCGCAAAAATTCGCCGGTTGTATCTTCTCTTCCCCAACCAGGCCCCAACAATAACGCGTCCACATCTTCGAGATTCTTAAACAAAACATCCTCTGCACCTGCAGCAATGACGCCCATTTCCTGCGGCAAAACCAGCCAGGTCACCTCAGGCAAACTCCCCGCCAAGGCTGTGTGCAATGCACCCGGCACGGCCAGGCGCACAAGCCCCGTTCCCACCCGACAGGCCGCCAATGCGGCAAGTTGTGCCGCCCCCGTGTAATTGATCGAACCCGCCACAATCAGCGCCTTACCAAACATGCCTTTATGCGCATCCTCTGGCCGATCAGGCAACAGCCAGGTCGCATCTTGGTATGAAGCCACTTCACGCACCACGTTGGGATAGCTCGACAAGTCTTCTGGCAGTTTCAATTCCACCTGCACCAATTGCCCCAAATATCGAAAAGCAGGCAACCGCAACTGTCCAGTTTTGACGGCGTGAATGCAAACCGTCAAATCCGCATGCAATGTCTCATCGGCTACTGTTCCCGTTTCGCAATCCATTCCCGATGGACAGTCTACCGCGACAATCGGCAAACCATCGGTAAAATGCAAAACATTCTCCAGAAGTTTGGCCAAATCGGGCTTAATCGGCGGCTTAAAGCCAGTTCCGGCCAAGCCATCCAGCAACACATCTGCATCCTCCAGCCACTCTTCAAGCGCATCGAATCCCTTGTCTGCCTCCATAGCCACCATTTCAATCTGCGCTTCGGCTGCACGCTGCCGCCAAACATCATCCACAGGCAAGTCCTTAAGCAAATAAGCTTTTGCAACCCACCCCAAACTTGCTAACTCAATCAGGGCTGCCAGTGTATCCGAACCATTGTGTCCACTGCCAACCAACCCAACCGCATAACAAACCTCGTCTTCGCGACCATACACCCCATCTACCCAAAACGCAACGCCGGCACCGGCCTGCTCAATCATTTGATCATACGAAACGCCCCGCTGATTGGCTTCCTGTTCCACTGCCCGCATCTCATTCACTGTCCATAACCGCATCGAACACCTCCGTTTTTTGATAGCTATTATACCCGCGCGCACAGTCACCTGGCAAAGTTCTTATCCTCCACAACCTCACCGCCCTGACAACAACTTCCGCTTCTCATGTATAATGGAGCCATGCGAAAATTCCTCTATCTCACCGTCTTTGTTTCCGGCCTCACTAGCCTGGCAATCGAAATGGCTGCCTCGCGCCTACTTGGTAATTATTTCGGCGCAAGCAACCTGATCTGGGCCAGCATCATTGGCCTAATCCTGATTTACCTAACCGTCGGCTACTTTCTAGGGGGGCGCTGGGCCGATCGTTCCCCGCGCTATGAAACCTTTTTCAAAATCCTTTCCTGGAGCGGCCTGCTCATTGGTCTTGTTCCCCTCGCCTCCCGCCCTGTTCTACGCATTGCCGCTCAAGCATTCGATCAAATACAGCTCGGCGGCATGATTGGCGCTTTCATCGCCGTGTTAATTCTCTTCAGCATTCCCATCACCTTACTTGGCACCGCCTCACCGTTCGCCATTCGTCTCTCCCTGCTAGATACCCGTCAGGCCGGCAGTATTGCCGGACGCATTTATGCCATTTCTACACTGGGTTCATTTGTTGGAACTTTCCTGCCTGTTTTGTTAACCATCCCGCTCATTGGCACATACCGCACCTTTGTCGCCTTTGGCTTGCTGTTGCTCATCGTTGCTCTCATCGGTCTAGGGCGTGTTGCCGGTCTGCGAGCGGTCCTCCCCCTCGCCTGGATGCCCATCCTGCTCATCGTGCTCGGCATCCTTGGCACA
>JAIWNK010000017.1 GCA_020216845.1 Anaerolinea sp.
CGCGGCAGTGACAAAAACACCACCGGCATGATCTACGAAGGTGAATCAGCCTACAATTACATTATGGTACAGGAGATTGAGCAATATCGCCTGCTACGCCTCAATGAAGGTCAGGGTGTTCATTCCGTTTATCATCCAACCGTCGTTGACTATAAGGGCCCCTGGGAACAAGTCTCTGTTGCGCCTTTCTTCAACCCGGCACCCTACGACATTAACAAAGTTGAACGCATCGCCATCGTTGGCATGGCTGCGGGAACCGCTGCACGTCAGGCCACCCTCATTTATGGGCCAGATGTACAAATTGATGGCTTTGAAATCGATCCCAAAATTGTCGCCGTTGGCGAACAATTCTTCGATATGAAGCAACCCAACCTGCATGTTTTTGTTGAAGACGGACGCGTCGGCCTGCGCAACAGCCCCTATCGCTATCAAATCATCAGTGTAGATGCCTACCGCCCGCCCTATATTCCCTGGCACCTAACCACACAAGAATTCTTCCAAATCATCTACGACCACCTCAGCGATGATGGTGTGATGGTCATCAATGTTGGCCGCACCCCGAATGACCGCCGCATGATTGATGCCTTGGCCTTCACCATTCAAACCGTTTTTCCATCGGTCTATGTCACCGACATTCCAAACTCCTTCAACACCATGATTTTTGCAACTCGTCAGCCCACTCGGCCAGAAAACCTGGCCCAAAATCAAGCCGCGCTATTGGCGCTCAATCCGCCCTGCCATCCATTACTCACCGACACCCTGGCTGTAACCCTTGCCAATCTGCAGCCCACCCCAACCCAAGGCACACTTTTCACCGATGACAAAGCCTCTGTTGAATGGCTCACCAATAGCATGGTCATTGATTTCTTTCTCAGCGGCAGTTTAGAGGAGACCTTACAATGAAAAAAGCCCTTTCGTTCCTGATTGCTGCAATCCTGCCTTTCTTTTTATTGATGAGCGCAATCCGCATCCTCTTCAATCCATTTTATTTGCAAATTGAATACCGTGCCCCCAACTTTCCCCCGGACCCTTATGGTTTTACCACTGCGGAACGATTGCAATGGGGAACCATTTCCATCCAATATATCACCCATGGCGAACCACTTTCTTTCCTGGCCGATCAGCGCCTGCCAACCGGCCAACCGCTCTACAACGAACGCGAGCTGAGCCACATGCTAGATGTACAGATTGTCTTCCTAGGCATGGTCACAGCATGGTGGATTGTCTTAGCCGTTCTGGTTGCTCTGGGCCTGCTTGCCTGGCGCACACATGCCCTGGAATCCTATATTCAAGGTCTCGTCTCCGGCGGCTGGGCAACCCTGGGGCTAATTGCTGCCATCCTCCTTGCGGTTGTCATCAGTTTTCGCGAACTCTTCACCCTTTTCCATCAACTTTTCTTCACAGGCAATAGCTGGCTGTTTGAATATTCAGACAGCCTCATTCGCCTCTTTCCCTTGCGACTCTGGCAAGATGCTTTCATCCTGGTTGGCGTCATCAGCGCCATAGGCGGCTTGATCTGCATCCTGGGTGGGCGAGCATTACTGCATCGTTGGGCTCGCTAAAAAATTCTGGCAGCTGCGGCGTGCAGCTGCCAGAATACAACCTGACACACAACGCAAAGGCTCGCCTTACTTCTTCTTGGCCTGATTTGCAACCGCTTCTTGCGCTTTGCGCACAGCTTCCTCATCCCCCAAATAATAATGCCGGATCGGTTTCATCTCGTCATCCAATTCGTATACCAATGGCACACCTGTGGGGATATTCAGTTCAACAATCTCTTCATCCGGAATATTATCCAAGTACTTGACCAGCGAACGCAAGCTGTTGCCATGCGCCGTAATCAACACCCTTTTGCCAGATCGAATTGCTGGCACAATCGTCTCCAACCAATAGGGCACAAACCGCGCCACTGTGTCTTTCAAACACTCTGTCAGCGGCAATTCCTCTTCCGTCAAATCTGCATAACGACGATCCTTGCCCGGATATCGTTCATCATCCTTGGTCAATGCCGGCGGACGGACATCATAACTACGCCGCCACAACTTAACTTGCGCTTCACCATACTTTTCCGCTGTTTCAGCCTTATTCAGCCCCTGTAATGCGCCGTAATGCCGCTCATTCAGTCGCCAATTGCGATACACCGGAATCCACATCAAATCCATTTCATCCAGCACAATCCATAACGTACGAATTGCCCGCTTTAGAACAGACGTGTAAGCCACATCAAAGGTATACCCCCCCTCGCGCAACAACTGCCCCGCCTGATGCGCCTCACGGATTCCTTTTTCAGTAATATCCACATCGGTCCAGCCCGTAAAACGATTCTCCTGATTCCAGGCGCTTTCACCATGCCGCAACAAAACAACCTTATACATCGGAACTCCTCCAAAAAGAATAGATTGCCTTATTCTATCGCATTGTCACAAACCCTTCAACCATTCCATCCTATCAATCATACAGCGCAAGACCGGGCTTGCGCTGTATGAACAGACCTTTTGACCAGCAACCCCAAACTAGCGAATCGCAGGCGGATTCTCGGGGTTGCTCGCAGAGTCGAAGATGTGGAACTTATCCATGTTGAAGGTCAGCGCCACCTTATCCCCAATAGCAAAGCGCGTGCGCGGGTCAACGCGAGCCACAAAGTTGTGATCTCCCGCAACCAGGTACAAGAAGATTTCGTTCCCCATCAACTCGGTCACTTCAACGCGCGCTTCAATCTGTGCGGCGTGAATGCCCGGGGGTAGGAACTGCGGGTTGTAAATATCCTCAGGGCGAATGCCAAACACAACCTGCTTGTCAACAAATGGCATATATGGGCCAACTCGATCTTCCGGAATTTGCACACTGAACGCACCAGCATCCACAAACAGCTTGTTCCCGTCCTTGCGCAAACGAGCCGAGAAGAAGTTCATTGAAGGCGAACCAATGAACCCAGCCACAAACTGATTGGCAGGAGAATCATACAGGTGTTGCGGTGTATCCAACTGTTGCAAAACACCCTTGTTCATCACCGCAATGCGCGACGCCATCGTCATCGCTTCCACCTGATCGTGCGTGACATAAATAAACGTCGTCTGCAAACGCTGATGCAGCTTGCTGATTTCCGCACGGGTTTGCACGCGCAATTTGGCATCCAGGTTTGACAACGGCTCATCAAACAAGAAGACCTTGGGCTCGCGCACAATTGCACGCCCAACCGCCACGCGCTGCCGCTGACCACCGGAGAGCTCGCGCGGTTTGCGCTTAAGCAGCTTCTCAATGCCCAAAATTTGCGCCGCTTCTTCCACACGGCGCTTAATTTCCTCGCGTGGCACCTTGCGCAGTTTGAGGCCAAACGCCATGTTATCAAACACGGTCATGTGTGGATACAAAGCGTAAGACTGGAACACCATCGCAATATCGCGATCCTTCGGCGGCACATCGTTTACCACCGTGTCCCCAATCAACACCCGCCCATCTGAAATTTCTTCCAGGCCCGCCAGGCAGCGCAATGCTGTCGTCTTACCACACCCCGACGGCCCAACCAGCACCAGGAATTCCTTATCTTCGATGTGAATGTTGAGATCATTCACTGCAATGAAATCCCCAAAACGCTTGAATACATGATCATACGTTACACTTGCCATTGAATCAGCCTCCTTCCAAAAAGAATATCGTGGTTTCATTATCCACCCAATAGATTAATTTAAAATGATAAAAAAATTAATTTTAGATTAGAAAAAAATGAGAAAATTCTCATCTTTAGCAGTTATAATTCTTTTCTATGACTCACCCACCCACTCCCCCCAAGATTTTAGCGCTCATCCCCGCTTACAACGAAGCCACCCGAATCCAATCCGTATTGCTAGGCGTCCACCCTCACTTGCCAATGTTGGTCATAGACGATGGCTCACAAGACGAAACTGCCGCAATCGCCGAAAGTGCCGGAGCAATCGTCATCCATCAACACCCCAATCAGGGCAAAGGCGCTGCCTTACGCGCCGGTTTTCACTACGCCATAAACGCCGGCTATTCTGCCGTTCTCACCCTGGATGCGGATGGACAGCACGACCCAACCGAAATCCCAGCCTTTCTCGCCGCATGGCAATCTTCCCCCACCGATTTACTGATTGGCGCACGCGACTTCCGCCAAATGCCCTTCTCGCGGCGCCTCGCCAATACCCTCGGCCAATGGATCTTCTCATGGGCTTTGGGCTGCCCCATTCGCGACAATCAATCGGGCTATCGCCTGATTAGCCAACGCCTCATGCTAACCCTACTAGACAGTCACGAAAGCGGCTTCGAATTCGAAGTCGAAATGATTGCACGCTGTGTGCAAAACAACTGGCCACTTGCCTGGGTTCCAATCCGCACCATTTACGGCGATCAGGGCAGCCACATTCAACCCCTTCGCCACGTACTCAACTTTCTGCGTGTGGCGCTCAAAACCTACCGGCAGCGCACCCATCGCTAAACGCCATTCCATGTTACAATCCCTTTAACCCAATTCTTCAAAGGAGTTTCCTATGCCTGCTCAGCAATGGTCCAAACCACCTGAAATGCAAATTGACCCCAAGAAAACCTACACGGCCACGCTCCACACCGACCATGGGGATATTGTCATCCGCCTGTTTGCCGATCGCGCCCCAAAAACGGTCAATAATTTTGTTTTCCTCTCCCGCCAGGGATTCTACGACGGCACAATCTTCCACCGGGTAATTGCCGATTTCATGGCACAAGGCGGAGACCCAACCGGCACCGGCAGCGGTGGCCCCGGTTATCGCTTTGCCGATGAATTTCACCCCACCCTCAAACATAACAAACCCGGCATCCTCTCCATGGCCAATGCCGGCCCCGGCACAAACGGCTCACAATTTTTCATCACCCATCGTGCCACTCCCTGGCTTGATAACAAACACAGCGTGTTTGGCGAAGTCATTGAAGGCATGGATGTTGTTCTTGCCATTCCCGAACGCGACCCCATGCGCCCCACCCATCCCGGTGCTCGCTTGAACAGTATCACCATCGTTGAAGCTTAAATTCTTTGAAAACCAACTTACTCAAACGGCTACCTTGTTGTAGCCGTTTTTTCATTAAAAAAACCTATACAAAAAACTGTTTGTATTGACAAACAGCAACACTTAAGATATAAACTATCCAAATTTTGTAATAAAAGTAAATTTCATGAAAAAAGGCCTCTTTATCAAGTTTTCTTGGAAAGCACTAAATTTCGCCCTCTTCGCCACCCTACTTCTCAGTCTCATTCTCCTCAACGCCAATCCCACTTCTGCTGAAGGCAGTCGTGAAACCGTTGCAAACGGCGGCATTAACCGCCCACTCACAGAATGGCGCACCACCACCTACAGCAATCTCCTGCGTCGTCGCACTTTTTTCCAGGTCTATGCACGCGCTGGCGAAGTAATCAACCTTGGCTCTAGTGCAATCGGTCTTGGTCAGGGCGATATTGCCATTTGGCAACCCGGCCTGATCAACGATTTTGCTACTTCACAAAAACTCTTCAACGATTTGCCAGCCCCCACCCTGCGCTGCGCCACAGCACAACCGGGTAAAGGTTTAATCAACAGTCGCGACCTTGAACTCGCCGGGCCTCTTCCCAATCCGGGCGGTTATGACCCATGTGTCTATTCTGTTACCACCACCGGCATCCATTGGGTTGCTTTTTGGGGCCCCGACGGCCCGCAACCCGCCACCGACCGCAACGGCGATGCTGGCACAATTGACACCCCCAACGTCAGCATCACCCAAAATACAGGGGTTTCCATTTGGGATGTAACCGTTCGCAATAGTAATGAACCTGGCTTTATTGAATATCCCGGGCGGACATTCACCCAATACCTTACCCAAATCATGAATGGCACCGGCATCAACAATCGCCTTTATTCTTCACTTTATGTCATCACCAAAGATGGCTTCCAGTACAAAGTGGATCTCGATGGCCTTGATCCATATGGTTACATCATCTATGCCAACGATGTCGGCTATCTGAATCCCAACGGTAGCCCACTCTATCACGACTTAGTTGCCACCGATTCGAATCTGACCACCCCCCAAGGCGGCGTAACCCTGGCTCCACCCAATGCGCTCATCTTTTTCTCACCGCCCGCGCCCGACCTGCCCAACACGATTTTGCCCATTCCACAAATCCCCACCCTGCAAAATATAGCCTTCATTGGCGCAGCTGGCAGCGGCAGCACCTATGCTAATTTGGGTGGCACATTCACCTACCACGGCAATGTGGGTGGTATCACCGAAATCATCATCAGCCGCGACGGTAACAACTTTGACCCCACCAACCCCAACAACCGTGTCCTGCGCAGTGTCAGCCTGGCTGGCCAACAATCCATTACCTGGGATGGTCTCGACAACGCTGGATTGGCCTTTCCAAACGGGAATTTCGCCTATCGCGTCAGCCTTCACGCTGGTGAATATCACTTTCCTATGCTTGATGTCGAAAATAGCATTTCAGGTGGACCACACATTGAAATGCTGAATCCACCCAATGGCATTTGCCCCCTCGGCTGCACAACTGCTTTTTATGATGATCGCGGCTACCGCACCTCCAATGGCAGCATTGTCGGCACCGTCAACGTTACCCTACCGGGCAACGCCCCACCCGCAACCAATCGCAGCAACCCTGACACAGGCTTTGATTCCAGCACCAATCAGCGCGCCTACGGCGACAACACCACCAACGGTTTTGGCAACAACAAGGGTCTCGATCTGTGGACTTTCTACCCCAGCGAGACCATCTCCACAAACCTTACCATCATCCCTGCCGTTGATCGAGATATGGCCGTTATGCTAACCCACACTGGTGACTTTGAAATCGGTAGCACAGGCGTCTATCAGGCCATTGTCACCAATCGCGGCACGCGCACCAACAACCAACAAACCACCCTCACTTTGAACATCCCCAACGGAATGAGCATTCAGACCATCAAAGCTACTGGATGGTCTTGCAGCACCAATGGTCAGCAAATCACCTGCACAATCACGCGCACCACAGCCGCAGGCGAGAACTTGCCCGCCGTTGAAATCGCCGTTATTCCCAATGAAACAATTCCATCCACTGTCACTGCCAACGCCTCAATCAGCAACAGCCGTGACAACAATGCCAGCAACAATACAGCATCTGATGAGACTCGCATTCTACAATACGACTACGGCGACCTGCCTGCCTCTTATCCCACCACCCTAGCTCAAGATGGCGCCCGACACTTGCTTGGCAACCTATACCTTGGCAACGAGATTGACACTGAAAACAATACCGCCAACAGCCCCGGCAGTAACGACAACGAAAAGGACAAAAACGACGAAGACGGCATTCAGCGCCAAAATGGCGAAACCTGGCAACCAGGCAATACCGTTCACCTTAATGTAACCGTACAGGGAACCGGTGGTCACCTGATTGGCTGGTTTGATTGGAACGGCGACGGCGACCTGAATGACGCAGATGAAATGATCCGTTTTGGCAACCTGCCTCAAGGAGATAGCTCCTTGAGCCTCATCATCCCACAAACCTACACAACCGGCAACACTCTTTACGCGCGCTTTCGCCTCTACGCCGGCTACCCAGAAAACCCTTTACCAAGTGGCAAAGTCATCAATGGCGAGGTGGAAGATTATGAATGGCGTTTTTCCCCAACCGCAATCACCCTGAGTGATTTCAAAGCCACCCAACAATCTTCCACCCCTGGCATCTATTGGTTTGTCTTAGCTAGCGTTTTGCTATTTGGCGGTCTGCTGCTCAAAAATCGCCTTTAATCGTATTGTAAAGCAGCAATCACATCCAAATTAGCTGCCTGACGTGCCGGCTCACCAGCCGCCAACACACCAAACACAACCCCAATCAGTGCTGCGGCCACAACACCGCCCAGCGGAAAAACATACGGCATTGAAAAACCGCCACTGTTCATCGCGCCAACCATCACATAGCCAAGCCATATACCGGCCGAAATGCCAAACAAGGTGCCAAACAAAGCCAGCAGCAAACTTTCTGCCAAAATCATCCGCCGCACCTGACGACGTGTGCTGCCAACTGCCCGCAACATACCCAGCTCGCGCGTCCGCTCAATGACATTGATGGCCAACGTATTCATCATCGCAATCAGACCCGGCAAAGCCAACGCGGCCATCAACACATACATCATGCTCATTGCCGCGTTCATTGCCATCATCTGATTCTCCAAAAAGCTATCTGCATCAATCAACGTAAAAGCCGGATAGTTTTCCACCAGCACAGCAACTTCACCCTGTAAACGTGCTGCATCCGCATCTGCCCGACGATTGGCCATCAACAACACATCCGAGGTCTGATGAAAATCGCTCGCCAGATTCTGCTGCGAAATATAGATTGTCGCTAGCTTAGCATTCAAATAATCAGACCCAATCCCCACGACGCGATAGGTTTGTTCACCTTCTGCTGTCAGAATATGCAAATCATCCCCAACCCGCGCGCCGGATTGCGCAGCGTAAATACCGTTCAAAATAGCCGTCCGGCCCTCTGCCAACGCTCCAAACGCCTCGGCGCTGCTACCTTTGCTAAACTCCAAGCCAGATACCTGACCATATGTCATTGGGTCTATCCCGACCACCTGAACATCTGCATTGTTCACTCGCCCAGAAGCAAGTCGCAATGTTGAAACCATTTCAATGCCCGGCAGAGTCCGCAACTCTTGCGCAAGCTCAGGTCCGGCGCCCAAATTGCCGCCACTCAGCAACAATGATGACGGCATGATCAAATAATCTGCCGATAGACTCCGCTCAATGTAATTCCGAAAGCCAATCGTCACACTCGCAACCACACCGGCAAGCGCTACCACAATTGCCATCGCAATCATCAATGCCGAAGCAGTCACTGTTGCCCGCCCCGGCTGTCGGGCCAAATTTCCTTCTGCAAGTCGTCCTTCTTGAGCAAAGAATAACGACAGCGCTCGCCCCAACGTGCGCCCCAATGGCTGCACCAACACCGGCGCCACCAGAATCAAGCCCACTAAGAAGAACAACACGCCCACAGAAGCCAATTGCATCTGCCCAGAAACCAGACCAAGTGCAGCCAGCACAATCAGCACAGCACCAACCACCGAGCGACGCGCCGAACGCATTGTCTCGACTGCCGGTAACACAGGTCGAATCGCTTCCAGAGGCAACAAACGTGCCGTTGAAAGAGCTGGCACCAATCCAGCCAACAGCGTCACCCCCATACCAGCCAGGATCGCGCTCAGCCAATTGGATAACGTAAAAATCGGCCAGCCAATATCCAAATGCAAATACATTTGTGCCACGGGCCGCACCATAGCCATCATGACATTGGCCAATAAAAAGCCGAGTAACAAGCCAGTCAATGTGCCAACGCCCCCCTGCAGCAAACTCTCCAGCACAATCGTACCAACCACCGTTTGCCGTGTTGCCCCAACAGCGCGCAACATGCCCAAATCGCGCCGCCGCTCTGCCACCAACGTACGGAAGGTGTTGAAGATAATGAATCCCCCCATTGCCAGCGCCATCAGACCAAACAGTGAAAACGCCACCTTGCCCATATCCAACGCTGCCAGCAATTCACTTCCCAATTCCAGACCACCAGAACGGAAGCGCTCTTCCCCCAAGCGTGCCAAAATGTCGGCCTGAACCGCCTCGGGTTTTGCAGCGGCGTCAAAAATCACCTCAATCAAATTGATCTGCCCAGCTTGATTGAGCACCTGTTGTGCATCTTCCAACAGCACAAACACCTCCTCAGCGCCTGCAGAAGGTGGCAATGAAAGAATGCCCACAACCACAAACCCAGCCTTACCTTGCGTTGAAGGGAGATACAGTGTATCCCCAAGGCGTAAGCCCGTTTTCTCTGCCATGCGACTGCTGATCAACACCTCGCCGGACCGTCCAGGTTGCAAGAAGTTGCCTTCCACCAGCGGATAGATATGCACCGTCCGCGCTTCGTCCGGCATAATCCCCACCAAAAGCACTGAGCTCACTGTTTTCAATGGATCCGTGGGAAAACCAG
>JAIWNK010000018.1 GCA_020216845.1 Anaerolinea sp.
CTAAATCTCCATATCCACTCCTGCTACTCTGATGGACGTTCCACCCATGCCGAAATTGCCCGTGCTGCTCTGCAAGCTGGGCTAGATGCCGTATTCATCACGGATCACAATCTACTTGTCACCGGTGTTGAGGGCTATTACAAGCAAGGCAAAAAGCGCGTTCTGCTCCTCACCGGCGAAGAAGTTCACGATGTTCAACGTTGGCCACAAAAAAGTCACCTGCTCATCTTTGGCGTCAGACGCGAATTAGCCCCCTTTGCATCCGATCCCCAAAATCTCATCCGTCAGGTGCAACAAGCCGATGGCCTATCTTTCATTGCACACCCCTACGAAGATGCCCTACCAGCCTTTCACGAACCAGACATTTCGTGGGCCGATTGGGAAGTAAATGGATATAACGGGCTTGAAATCTGGAACGCAATGAGCGAATTGAAAAGCCGCATTCGCTCTCCGTTTCACGCACTATTCTATTCCCTCTTCCCCAACTTCGTCGCGGTTGGACCCAACCCACAGGCCATTCAAAAATGGGATGAATTGCTTGCAGAGAACAAACACATTGTTGCCATCGCCGGCAGTGATGCCCATGCCCTAAACGCTCGCATGGGCCCATTCCGTCGCACGCTCTACCCCTACCAGTTCCACTTCCGCGCGATTAACAATCACCTTTACCTGCCCGAGCCACTCAGCGGTGACCTTCCCGCCGATCGCGAGGCAATCCTCAATGCACTGCGCAAAGGGCACCTGTTCATTGGCTATGACCTAATCGCACCCACAAACGGCTTCAAATTCACTGCCCAGGGTCAGGGGCCCATTGCCATTCCAGGTGACAAAATCGCCCTCAACAGCGGCGTCACCCTGCAAATTTTCCTCCCCCAACCCTGTCAATGCCATCTCCTTTGCAATGGCCAACGCATCCAATCCTGGTCAGAAGGTGAAACACACACCTTAATCATTAACCAACCAGGCGCCTATCGCGTTGAATGCTATCTGCCTTACCTGGGTCGTCAACGCGCCTGGATTTTCAGCAACCCGATCTATATCTGCAAATGACCTCCAACAACGTCACACGCTTACTCGATTCTCGCAAAATTGCTTACACGGCCTTTGACCTGCCAGTTGAAAAGCTCGGTGCGCGTCAAACAGCCCGACTCTTGGGTGTATCCCCACACATCATCTACAAAACCATCGTCATTTTACGCGAAAAACCTGGCAAACCGCTACTCGCTGTCATTCCTGGCGATCATCAGGTAGACCTCAAAGCTCTAGCCGCCTACCTGGGAGAGAAAAAAGTGCACCTGCCCACTCAGCGCGAGGCTGAACAGCTGACCGGCTTGCAAGCAGGTGGCATCTCCCCACTCGCCCTACTGAACAAAGGCTTTCAAGTCATCCTGGATTCTGCTGCCCAGACCGAACAAGAGATCCACATCTCAGGGGGCCAACGCGGCCTCAACCTGCGCTTACCTGTCAAAGCCATCATCGAGCTAACCCACGCCCGCCTGGCAGAAATCAGCCGTCCCAGCGAAACGGACGAGGACTAACCCTAACCTGCCACCTCCACAACCGATCCGCCCTCATTGCTTGACAAAAGTTCAGCACAAACGCATCCTAACCTTGCAAAAAACGCTTTATAATAGCAAGTATGAAGTCACGTCTGGACGAAATCGAAACCCGTTTGCAACGTTGGATTGAAAACAGTGCCATTCATCTACCCTGGATGGACCCCTCGATGGATCTAACCCATCAACTTGCCCGCGCCGTGCAAAACAACCTCTCAACCACACCTGATGGCAAAACAATAGCCCCCAGCCAATTCACCATTTACATTCCTCCCGAAAGCACTGCTGCCTGGCAAATAGATGACCACACCCTTCAATCTCTGGCAAATGCGCTACAACAAGGCGTTCATTCTGCCGGCATCTCCTTCCTATCCCCCCCTACGTTGCATGTTCTATCCGATCCACAACTCCCCCCTGGCCAAATGCGCGTCCAGGTGATTGAAAACGACCTCAGCGGCCAAACCGCCGTCATGCCAACACTTGCCACATCATCATCAACCCAAACCCCATCAGGTGCTTGCCTGCTGACTCCTGATCAAAAAATTATTTTTCTTACACAGCCCGTCATCAACATTGGCCGTCGTCCAGACAATCACATTGTCATCGAAGACCCACGCGTCTCACGCGCCCACGTTCAGCTACGCGTTGTGCGCGGCCAATACGTCTTGTTTGACCTGAACTCTAGCGGCGGCACAGCCATCAATGGCCAACGCGTCACACAACACACCCTGCGCCCCGGCGACGTCATCTCTCTTGCCGGGTACCTGCTCGTCTACAACGAAGAACATACATCTGCTGATTGAGAAAGGTTACCCAATGAGCGGCATCTTGATCCTTGTCTTGCGCATCCTTCTGGCGGTTTGCTTATATGGTTTTCTCATCTGGGCAATGCTGACCATTTGGCACGAACTGCGCGCCCACACCCAGCTCATTCACCCTCAACACACCCCCACCCTGCATCTCGCCATTCTGGAAGGCGCCCCCGCCCAAGAAAAGGAATTGGCTCTACCAGAAATCATTTTAGGCCGAGACCCCAACAGTCACTTTGCGCTCAACAACGAAACAGTCTCCGCCCGACATGCCCGCATTAGCTTTCATCATAATCAATGGTGGGTCGAAGACCTGCACACTACCAACGGAACTTATCTCAACGATCAACGTATTGAAGCAGCCACCGTCCTTGTCAATGGCGATGAGTTGCGTTGCGGACAAGTTGTGTTAAGCATTGGCATCAATCCCTGAAAAAAAAGGAAGGAACTGTCTCATGAATCACTCTATGCCCACGCTTGGTATCATTGGCGGCTCTGGCCTGTATAACTTCGCCGCCCTACAAGATATCACCACCCACACAATCACCACCCCGTACGGTCAACCCAGTTCCCCCATTCTGGTTGGCACACTCTCCGGCAAACGCGTTGCTTTCCTTGCCCGGCACGGCATCGGTCATTTCATCTCCCCCAGCGAAGTCAACTATCGCGCCAATATCTACGCTCTCAAAATCCTTGGCGTACAGCGCATTGTCAGCATCAGCGCCTGTGGCTCATTGCGCGAAGATTACGCCCCCGGCCACATCGTCATTCCCGATCAACTGGTAGATTTCACCCGCAACCGCGCCCGCACTTTCTTTGGCGACGGCCTGGTCGCCCATGTTGGCGTTGCCAACCCCTTCTGCGGACGGCTTGCCTCACAAGTCCACGAAGCAGTTCGGCAAGCCGGTGGAATTGTCCACAAAGGCGGCAGCCTGATCACAATCGAAGGTCCGCGCTTCTCCACACGCGGCGAATCCGATCTCTATCGCTCCTGGGGTATTTCCATCATCGGCATGACCGCCTGCCCCGAAGCCTTTCTGGCCCGCGAAGCCGAGCTATGCTACGCCACGATGGCACACGTCACCGATTATGACGTGTGGCACATCAGCGAACAACCCGTCAGCGTCGAAATCGTCATTCGCACCCTAATGCAAAACACCGAGCTTGCCCAAACAGCCATTCAGCGCCTGATTGAAGCCTTGCCAGAAGAAGAAGATTGCTCCTGCCATCATGCTCTAGCCGAAGCCATCATCACCAACCCCAATCATATTTCTGCCCAAAAGCGCAGCGAAATGGCCTGGCTGATCGGCAAATACCTCCCCGCGTGAACCTGCTCTTCCCCACTTCCACCGAATCCAAAGATCACATTCAGGCACGCTTGATGTCCTGGACGGCAGGATTTATTTTAATCTATGCCATCAGCCTCACCCTTGCCCCCGCCGCGCGTTTGCACTCGTGGAATATCGCCTATCGCTGGACGCACTGGCCTGCTGTCCTCGTCTGGATCGTTGGGTTTGCGCTCCTTCACCGTCAAACGCGCAAATACACCCCCGATCGCGACCCATATTTATTACCCATCATGGCTCTGCTCAGCGGGTGGGGGCTGCTCACAATCTGGCGCCTGACTCCCGATTTCGGCATCCGGCAAACGCTGTGGCTCATCGTCTGTCAGGCCCTTTTCTGGTTCGGCCTCAAAATTCCCAACCTAATCCAGGAATTGCGCCATTATAAATATCTCTCGCTGAGTGGCATTCTCCTACTGATCGCACTCACATTGATATTTGGTGCCTATCCCGGCGGATTCGGCCCACGGCTTTGGCTTGGCTGCTGTGGCATCTATTTTCAACCTGCTGAAGCGCTCAAACTTCTCATGGTCGTTTACCTGGCTGCCTACCTTTCTGAACGACAGGCAACCACCATTGGACTATTACAAATTCTCACCCCAGCCTTCTTGCTGGTTGGCTCATCCATCACTCTGTTAGCTGTCCAGCGCGACCTTGGCACAGCTTCGCTGCTGATTATTCTCTTCACCCTGATTGTGTATCTCGCCACCGGCAAACGCCGCGTTTTGCTTATCAGCGCGGGGTTGCTTAGCGTTGCCGGCCTCATCGGCTATCAACTCTTTGATGTCATTCGTGTGCGCGTGGAGGCCTGGCTCAATCCCTGGTTGGATGCAAGCGGACGATCGTACCAAATTGTTCAATCACTGCTTGCGTTTGCCTCTGGTGGTTTTCTTGGCAGCGGCCCCGGCTTGGGCAGCCCCAGTGTTGTGCCGATTGCCCATTCAGACTTTATCTTTGCTGCCATTGGCGAAGAAAGCGGTTTGCTTGGTGGGGTCGGTCTGCTTTTGCTCCTGAGCATTCTCACACTACGCGGTCTAAAAACTGCCATTCGCGCCGCCAACGCTTACCAGCGTCTTCTAGCAGGCGGCATCACCACCTACTTAATCTCGCAAAGCATTTTAATCATTGGTGGCAACCTCCGCTTACTTCCCCTGACAGGGGTCACGCTTCCCTTTGTCTCTTACGGCGGTTCATCCCTCTTAATCTCTTTTCTCTCCCTGCTAATTCTGCTGCGCATTAGCAACGACACCCAAGACCAGCCCAGCCCATTGCGCCATCCCGAGCCTTATTGGACGACCGCAGCTCTATTATTGACTGGTTTGTTTGCCCTGACACTATTACAAGGCTGGTGGAGCATTATACGTTCTCCAGCTCTTGCCACCCGCCCAGACAACCCCCGACGAATCATCGCCGACCGCTACGTATTGCGCGGTCAACTGCTCGACCGAAACAATCAAGTATTAGCCTATACAGAAGGTCAACCAGGCAACTACCTTCGCCGCGTTACTACATCAGCAGTGGCACCTGTCATTGGCTATCATAACGCCACTTATGGTCAATCTGGCGCAGAATTTGGCTTCGATGGATATCTGCGCGGCCTGCAAGGCACCCCCACGTCACTGGTTTGGTATTACAGTCTTCTTTTTAGTCAACCACCGCCCGGTCTGGATGTTCGTCTCAGCCTTGAGCTCAATTTACAGCAACAAGCCACCCAACTACTCGAAGGTCAAACCGGCGCCTTGGTGTTGCTAAACGCCAACACCGGTGAGATCCTGGCCATGGCTTCTTCACCATC
This sequence comes from Anaerolinea sp., assembly GCA_020216845.1. Classification (GTDB taxonomy): domain Bacteria; phylum Chloroflexota; class Anaerolineae; order Anaerolineales; family Anaerolineaceae; genus JAIWNK01. The sequence goes on from JAIWNK010000018.1 coordinate 5,504, forward strand.
CTTTGATCCCAATCAAATTGAACAACAGTGGCCAACCTGGCTCAATGACCAACGCGCCCCCTTGCTGAATCGCGCCGTGCAAGGTCTTTACCCACCGGGTCAAGCACTGATCCCCTTTTTGCTAGCCGATCAACTCTCGCGCGCCGACCTGCCCAACCGCCCCCTGGCCCTCTCTTACAGCCTCCAAGGGCAACTATTCGAATGTAGTCAACCGCTAGACACCTCTGCGACATGGAACGAAATTTTGCGCTTTGGCTGCCCCACAGCTGCCCTACGCCTCAGCGAAGGAAAAACAAGCCAGGACTTTCGCTCCCTCTATGAACAAATTGGCTTCAGCCAAATGCCCGCCCTACCCTTGCCAAGCAGCCCACCAACCCAACCTGACAAAAACGCCCTTCCCACCCTATCTGCGTTAGGACAAGATGGTTTGCGCATTACGCCGCTCCAGATGGCGCTTGCAGCTTCTGCCCTCAATCAACAAGGCAACCGCCCCGCTCCCCGGCTTGGATTAGCTGTCAATACACCAACGCAAGGGTGGATTGTATTCAGCAATCAACAACCCCAGCCCAGCTTACCAGCCAACGGCATTGTGCGCACCCTGCCACTACTCGCTGCCAACGGATTACCTATCTGGGAAATCAGCGCAAATGCATTAGGCGATGAGCAACAACCCATCGCCTGGTATTTATCGGGTGTACAGCCTAGCTGGCAAGGCACCCCCCTGACTCTTGTCATTGTCCTTGAAGATGCTCGCCCTCTTCAGGCAGCCCAACTAGGCCATCAATTCTGGCAAAGTCTGCTCAGTATGCAGCCCTAGCTCACCAATCGCAAAAAGTGACGTTTACCAACCTGCAACACGCCGCCACGCGTCAGAACAAAAGTCGCATCTTCCAACACCTCACCATCCAACCGCACACCGCGTTGTGCAATCAGCCGCCGTCCCTCGCTCTTACTCGCAACCAAACCAGCGGTTATCAGCAAATCCAACACGGTTTGGCCAGGTTGAAGCCGAAACTCGGGCATCTCCTCAGGCACCTGACGCTGCTGGAACAGGCGCACAAACGCCTCCTGTGCCTGATCTGCATCTTCCTCGCCATAAAAACTAGCCACAATTTCATGTGCCAGTCGCATCTTGGCATCGCGTGGGTGCATTTCACCCGACTTAAGGCCCGCCTCAAACGCCGCCACCAGATCCGGTGTCCAGCGCGTCACAAGCCGAGCATACTGCCCCATCGCCATATCCGGAATGCTCATCACCTTGCCATACATATCCACCGCATCTGTGCTAATTGGAATATGATTGCCAAGCGATTTGCTCATTTTCACCACGCCATCTGTGCCCGGCAAAATTGAGAGAATCACTGCCACATTCGGTTTACGGCCCAAAAAGCTCATCAACTTACGTGAGGCTGTAACGATATTGAAAAATTGATCCGTCCCGCCGACCTGCACATCCACATTCAAATAATATGCATCATACCCTTGCATTAACGAATAGAACAATTCATGCAGGTAAATAGCCTCAGCTCGTTCCCAACGCAGCTTGAAATTCTCGCGCGTCAAAAATTGTTGCACGGTGAAATTTGATGCCAACTGAATCAACTGCGCAAAGCTCAACCCCGCCAGCCACTCAGCGTTATAACGCACTTGCGTCTTTTCACGATCCAAAATTCGAAATGCTTGCTCCGCATAGGTGCGCGCATTTTCTTCCACCTCTTCTGGCGAGAGCCGCGGTCGCAACACATCTTTGTCAGATGGATCGCCAATCAACGACGTATATGTGCCGACCACAAAAATCACCTCGTGCCCCAATTCCTGAAACTGACGCAGCTTGCGCATCGTCACCGTATGCCCCAAATGTAAATCAGGTTTACGCGGATCATAGCCACAATACACGCGCAACGGACGCCCTTCTTTTTCAGCCTCAATGAGACGTTGACGCAATTCGTCGGTCATCGTCTGCTGAATCGTCGCATCACCATATTCAGTGCCCTGCATTAAGTAAGCTACTTGCTCTTCAATGTTCATCTTCATGACTTCCTCCAAAGCTAAAACAATTCTCAAAATTATAACATAGCTTGCCTTTTATGCTAAACTAAAGCCATGGATGAACAAGCGTTGAAAAAAGCCATTGCAGCCTTAGAAGCTCAACGCGCCGCTCTGGGCGACGAAGTTGTTAACCTCGCCATACAAACCATGCGCGCCCAATACTCAGCAGCCCAAACCGAACAACGTAAACAAGTTACCATTCTCTTTGCCGATTTGTGCGGCTTCACCCAATTTTCAGAGACGCGCGACGCGGAAGAAGTAACCGATCAAATTAACAGCTTATGGCAAACGCTTGATCCAATTCTGATTGAACACGGCGGTTGGATTGATAAACACATCGGTGATGCCGTGATGGCAATCTGGGGCGCCACAATTAGCCGCGAAGATGATGCGCAGCGAGCTGTTGAAGCAGCCCTGGCCATTCGTTCTGCTCTACAATCCTCAAAGCTAAAAATGCGCATCGGCATTCACAGCGGCTCAGCGCTAATCAGCGAAGTAGGCAGCACCCAAGAGCGAACTGCCATGGGCGATACTGTCAACCTTGCCAGTCGCTTGCAAAGTGCTGCGCCTGTCAATAGCATTCTGATCTCCCAAGAAACTGCTGACCTGGTGCGCGGTCATTTCAAAATAGAAGCCTATCCCCCCATCATCGTCAAAGGCAAAACTCAGCCCATTCAAACCTATCTCGTGCACCAACGCATCCCTCGCACCTTCTTTATGCCTACTCGCGGCCTCAAAACCAACCGCAACACCAGTTTCATCGGGCGTGAACAACCCCTGCGCATTCTTCAGCAATGTCTAGAGCAAACCGGCATGCGCAGCATCACCATCATTGGCGATGCCGGCGTAGGTAAAAGCCGCCTGCTCGCCGAATTTCTGCAAACCCTGCCCTCCCCAAACAACTTCCTCATGCTCAGAGCTCGATCGTGGTCACAAACACAATCTATCCCCTACTACACACTGCGCGACCTGCTATACAACTACGCTGGCATCCACACCACCGAAGACCCACAGACAGCACGCACCCTCTTAGCCAACACATTCAAAAACATCTTACCCCAAGAAGGCGATGAAGCTGCCGCTTTTGTCGGGCAACTCATCGGGTTGGATTTCAGTCAAAGCCCTTGGATCCATCCCATTCTCGAAGATCAAAAGCAAATCCGCAATCGAGCCATTGTCTTACTTTACCAAATCCTACAATGCCTGTCTGCCCAAACAAAAATCCTTGTGTTGCTGGAAGATTTGCACTGGGCCGACCCACCTTCCATACAAGTTTTGCACGACCTCATGCAACAAGATTTCAATCTGATGCTGATTGCACTCACACGCTCAGACTTTTGGCAACAAAACATTCCATGGACCAAGGACTCTCCTCCCCATCGGCATTTATACCTTGCACCTCTGCCCATTGAAAAAGCCCAAGAGCTAGCCCTCGAACTGCTAAAAGGGCTTGCCAACCCACCCCCTTGGTTGGTCAACCTTCTGGCGGAGCGCGGCGAAGGCAACCCTTATTTCACCGAAGAATTGGTCAATTGGTTGATAGAACAAAAAATAATCTATGAAACGCCTCAAGGCTGGCAAACTGTTGCCGAAAAGCCACCCAACTTGATATTGCCCCACACCATTCAGGGCGTATTACAAGCTCGCATCGAACAGCTCAACGCAACAGAACGCATTTTACTCCAGCAAGCCGCCACTTTTGGAAGAGCTTTTTGGGATGGTGCCTTGCAAACTCTTTCACCGGAGCCAAACATCCAACCAATCCTGGTCAGCCTAAGCAAACAAGGCTTGATCCATCAGGCTCATTCGAGCCAAATCCCAGGTCAAACCGAATACCATTTTCACCACATTCTCCTGCGCGATGTCGTATACGAATTAACCCTACGCAAATCCCGTCGCATTTACCACAAACAAGCCGCCGAATGGCTCATCCAAGTCAACGGCGCCCGCAGCGACGAGTGGTCACCCATCATTGCTGATCATTACCAAAACGCCGAACTGCCTGAACAAGCCGCCCATTGGTACTTGCGCGCAGCTGAACGCTCCGTTCGTTCCACTGGCTACCAACAAGCCGCGACCTATTATCAGGCCGTCCAGCTTGCCGCAGACCTTCTGCCAACCGAATTGCGAATCCAATTTCACAAAAGTTACGCATTCGTTTTGCATCGCTTAAGTCTATATGAAGAAGCCATTCAACAGTGCCATCTCTGGAACAACATGGCTCAACAAACAACCAATTTGCCCGAACAAATTCGCGCCCAATGCTCCCTCGCCGAGCTTTATGCCCGTAATGGCAACATTCCCCAAAGTGAACAAATCTTGTCCGAGCTACAACACCTGCTTTCCAGTCCTGCCATCCAACCCGCCGAAAAGCTACGATTTTACGAAGCCCTATCCTGGGTATCTTATTACAATGGCGACGCCCAACAAATTCTATCCGCGTGTCAA